>JADGED010000130.1 GCA_016744555.1 Desulfuromonadaceae bacterium | reverse complement strand
AATTGGTATCGATAGCCAAATCGGGGTTGGCTCTACCATTACGATTCGTATTCCACTAACTTTGGCCATAGTTGAAAGTTTGTTGGTTGAAATAGATCATGAATCTTACGCCTTGCCACTCTCTATTGTTGAAGAATGTGTCGAATTGACCCGTGCCGATATTGCTAATGCCCATGGCCGCAATCTGATCAATGTTCGTGATCAAATTGTCCCTTATATTCCCTTGCGAGATGAGTTCCATATCGATAGCGACGTGCCAGAGGTGGAGCAAATAGTTATTACCGATATTAACGGCATGCGAATAGGGTTTGTGGTTGATCAAGTCGTTGGCCAACACCAAAGTGTAATAAAAACTTTGGGGCGGATGTACAAAGATGTAGATGGTTTTTCTGGAGCTACAATACTTGGAGATGGATCGGTAGCCCTTATTCTCGATATTAATTACTTCAGTCGTAAAGCTATAGAGTCTGAGGAAAAATAACTGTAAAGGAGAATTACTTTCATGAGTGAAACAGGCAATGTTGAAGCTAACCAATACCTGACCTTTAAGTTGGATGATGAGGTGTTTGGTCTGGCGATCGAGAAGGTGCGAGAGGTGCTTGATTTTACTACGGTAACCAAGGTTCCGCAGACACCAGAATACATGCGTGGGGTAATTAATCTGCGTGGCAGTGTGGTTCCGGTAATGGATCTACGCTTGAAGTTTGATATGGATAAAACCGAAAAAACTGTTAATACCTGCATCGTTATCGCCGAGATTGAAATCGAGGGTGAGACTACTGTTTTAGGCGCGCTTGCGGATGCCGTACAGGAGGTCCTTGACCTGGAACCAGAGCAAATTGAGCCAGCACCCCGAGTGGGATCAAAACTGCGAACCGAATTTATCAAAGGGATGGGTAGACGTGATGAACAGTTTATCATTCTGCTCGATATTGATCGGGTTTTTTCAAGCGAAGAATTAGCCAGTGTGCAGAGCGCAGTGGCTTAAAGAATTAAGTTTTAACTTTTCTGATTTAATTGTTCATAACTGAAAGGAATACTCCGTTGAAGAATTTATCGTTAGCCAAAAAACTCATCGTAGGTTTTAGTGTTGTTCTTGTTCTCATGATTGTCGTTGCTATTGTTGGATTTCGTGCGTTGGGCGGCGCCTCCGAAGGGTTTAGTGAATATCGTGGCTTAGCGCGTGATACTAACCTTTCTGGCCGAGTGCAAGCAAATATGCTGATGGTGCGGATGAATGTTAAAGACTATATCATCACTGGTAGTGATAAGGATAAGCAGCAGTACCAAGACTATGTAGAGAAAACCTCAGAGTTTTTAAAGACTGCACAAGATGAAATTAAGAAACCAGAACGGGCGCGATTAGTTAGTGATGCGACTAACATGCTTGCACAATATGAAAGTGCATTTGCAAAAGTAGTTGAACATCAGGATCAGCGCAATAAACATGTCGATATTCTTAACCAGAGCGGCCCCGCAGCGGAAAAAAATCTAACGGCAATTCTCCACTCGGCGAAAAAAGATGGAGATATGTCGGCTGCTTACTATGCCAGTCTTGCGACACGTAATTTGTTAATTGCTCGACTGTATTCTATGAAGTTTTTAAATACTAATGCCACTTCTGATGTTCAACGTGTTTCTTCTGAATTTGGGTTGATGCAAAAGAGTATGAGTGTTCTATCTGCGGAACTACAAAATCCAGAGCGCCGTCGTTTGCTGGCAGAGGCACAGAAAAACAAAGATGTATATATGCAGAACTTTCAGCCAACCGTTGAAGAAATTAGTGATAGAAATGCTCTTATCACCGGGACTCTAGACGTTCTTGGCCCACAGTTGGCTAAGGCCATCGAGGATGTGAAACTGAGTGTTAAAAAAGATCAGGATGCACTTGGTCCTCAAGTACAGGCGTCTAACGACAGTGCCGTTACAACAATTATTATTGTTTCGATAATCGGTTTGCTAGCTGGTTGTTTGATTGCTTTTGCTATCATTCGTAGCGTGCTAGCACAACTTGGTTGTGACCCCGCTATAATAGAAAATACTATGCGCCGTGTCGCTGATGGTGATCTGGCATTGAAGTTGGAGACAACCAGTAAGAACGAAGAAAGTGTTTTTGGTTCTGTTAAGCAAATGGTCGACAACTTAAAAGACGTTGTTGGTAATGTTATGAGTGCCAGCAATAATGTTGCTGCCGGCAGTGAAGAACTTTCTGCTTCGGCCGAGCAAATGAGTGAAGGGGCAACAGAGCAGGCAGCTGCAGCAGAGGAAGCATCCAGTGCCATGGAGCAAATGGCTGCAAATATCCGTCAAAATGCCGATAACGCAATTCAGACTGAAAAAATTGCAGTAAAAAGTGCCGCCGATGCTAAAGAGGGGGGAGAGTCAGTAAATAAAACGGTTTCAGCCATGAAGGACATTGCTGGCAAAATTGGCATTATTGAAGAAATTGCTCGTCAGACCAATCTGTTAGCATTGAATGCTGCAATCGAAGCTGCCCGCGCGGGTGAACATGGTAAAGGTTTTGCCGTGGTTGCTGCCGAGGTACGTAAGTTGGCCGAACGTAGTCAAGATGCTGCTGCCGAAATCAGTGAGCTCTCTAGTAGTAGTGTCGAAGTTGCTGAGCAAGCTGGTGAAATGTTGTCGAAGATGGTTCCCGATATCCAGCGTACTGCCGAATTGGTACAGGAGATTTCTGCTTCGAGTAAAGAACAAGATACCGGTGCAGAACAGGTTAATAAGGCGATTATGCAGCTTGACCAAGTTATTCAACAAAATGCATCAGCTTCCGAGGAGATGGCCTCAACCTCAGAAGAGTTGTCGAGCCAAGCTGAACAATTACAAAGTACTATTTCTTTTTTCAGCATGGATAGTGGCGGGAGTAATCAGGCTCGTCAAGCTAGTCCACAAGCTACACAAAAAAGGTCAGCGGCTTTACCCGCGCCAACTCGGGCAGCTAAGTCAGCTCCAAAGCCTAGTAGCTCTGGTGGTCTTGATTTAGATATGGGCTCAGGTAAGGATTCGTTGGATGATGAATTTGAGCGTTTTTAGCTAGTTTATGTGTAGCCAAATCTGAGCTGTCGTTTTGATGGCAGCTTCAGGTTTGGCTGTGCTAGCAGTTATCGATTGGTTGGTGGGGGGATAACGAATAACGAAGCCATCAAAGGTATAAAATTCACTCAATATTTTAAGTATAAAGTTTAGTTTAAAAGACAAAAGGGCGGCAGTTATGGTTTTGAGTAATCAAGATTTTAAACGTCTTAGTTCATTTATCTATGATGAGCTAGGGATAAAGATGTCTGATGGGAAAAAAACCATGTTGACTGGTCGTTTAACTAGGCGCTTACGAGCCTTAGATTTATCAAGCTTTAGCGAGTATTGTGACTTCCTTTTTAGTTCGGAAGGTTTAGAAAAAGAGTTAGTTCACCTTATTAGTGCGGTAACGACAAATAAAACTGATTTTTTTCGTGAGCCAGGCCATTTTGATTATTTGACCCAGACTACTTTGCCGACATTGCAACAACAGCAACCGTTTGATAACCGCAATAAATTTAAAATTTGGAGTGCTGGTTGTTCTACTGGTGAAGAGCCATACACTATGTCAATGGTTTTGGCTGATGTCAAAGCTGCAAACCCCAACTTTGATTTTGAAATATTAGCAACTGATATTTCTAATCGCGTTCTTGATGTAGCTCGTCGAGCAGTATACCCGATGGAGCAGGCAAAACCTGTTACTATGCCGTACCGGCAAAAATACCTTCTTAAAGGGCGCAATAGTAAAAACCCACAGGTGAGAATAACTCCAGGCTTACGCAAGCAAGTTCGTTTTGGCCGCCTTAATTTTATGGATACCGATTTTAGGTTGCCTGCAAAAGTAGATGTAATCTTTTGCCGCAACGTAATTATCTATTTTGATAAGCCAACGCAAGAGAGGTTGATGCAAAAGTTTTGTCAGTATCTTAAGAAAGGTGGTTATTTGTTTTTGGGGCACTCTGAATCTCTGCATGGTTATGACACTCCGTTGGTTCAGGTTGCGCCAACTATTTATCGGTATCAATAATGAATGTCATGGGCGGGGGAAACGAAAAAATTTATTTGCAGCCTGGTGAGTTGGTTATGTCCAAGAAACCGGCCGAAATTTCGACCGTATTAGGTTCGTGCGTTTCGGTAGTTTTTTATCTTCCCCGGTTGCAAATGGGTGGGATGTGCCACGCTGTATTGCCTCGTGATGACAATAGAGATAACGGTGTTATGGGTAAGTATGTTGATCAGTCAATCCGCTATATGTATGAATATATATCGGCATTGCAGGTTAAACGGAGCGATATCGTTGTAAAGTTGTTTGGTGGAGCAAGTATGTTCGGACATGAAGATGAAAACCGGCGTGACCTTGCAGTTGGGGCACAAAATGTACGTGAAGCGTTAGATAGCTTGCGTAATGTCGGGCTTGTTCCCAATGTGTCAGATATAGGCGGTGAGCGTGGGCGTAAATTGATTTTTTATGCACATACAGGTGAAGTTTTGCTAAAGCGAGTTGGAACTACTAGTGCAATAGCTACTAAGCTTGCTATTTAGTGGTTATTCCGGAGCAGGAAGATTGTCGTAAAAATAGTTCTATTTAGCTTATTTGCTTTAAGTAGGTAATGTCCGGAGGTTTTGTGAGTAAAAAAATTAAGGTAATGATTGTTGATGATTCTGCTGTCGTGAGACAAACACTCAATACCATTCTTTCTTCAGATCCAGGGATTGAAGTTATTGCTGCCGCTAATGATCCTTTTGCCGCCGCCGCTAAGCTAAAAGAAGAAATTCCAGATGTTATAACTCTCGATGTTGAAATGCCTCGAATGGATGGTCTGACATTTTTACGTAAAATAATGTCTCAGCACCCTATCCCCGTAGTTATGTGCTCAAGCTTGACCGGTAAGGGGACTGACACTGTCTTAAAGGCTCTTGAATATGGTGCGGTTGATGTTATTACCAAACCAGCCATGGGAACTAAGCAGTTCTTAGAAGAATCAAAAACCTTGATTTGCGATACAGTGAAAGCTGCTGCTCAGTCTCGACGACCCAAAGCGATAGCTAAGGCGACATTGAACGCAGCACCTAAGTTAACTGCTGATAGTGTGTTGGATAAAGGGTCATCTAAAAGCCAATCGATGATCCAAACTACCGAAAAGGTCATTGCCGTTGGTGCTTCAACTGGTGGTACTGAGGCGTTGCGGGTTTTTCTGCAATCATTTCCAGCGGATTGTCCGGGGATTCTTATTGTTCAGCATATGCCCGAGCACTTTACTGCAACTTTTGCTGAGCGGTTAAATGAACTCTGTAATATTAGTGTTAAGGAGGCTGCAAATAACGATACCATTGTTCGTGGTCGAGCGTTGATTGCGCCTGGGAATAAACATGTACTACTAAAACGCAGTGGTGCTCGTTATTATGTTGAAGTTAAAGATGGTCCATTGGTTTCGCGGCACCGTCCATCGGTGGATGTGTTGTTTCGTAGTGCTGCTAGGTATGCTGGAAAAAACTGTGTTGGGGTAATTATGACTGGCATGGGCGACGATGGTGCTCGTGGCATGTTGGAAATGAAAGAAGCTGGTTCTTATAATATTGCGCAAGATGAGGCAAGTTGCGTCGTTTATGGAATGCCCAAAGAGGCAGTTAAGTTTGGTGGCGTAGATAAGGTTATGCCCCTACAAAACATAGCTCGTGAGGTATTAAGAAACTCATAGCAACGTTTTGCTTACACCAATTTAAATTAGTTTGAAACTGTCTTGGAGGCGGGTATGGATAAAAGCTCAGATGTTCTAGAGGAAGTTTTACAGAGAAGTAAACTCTCTAGTAGTAATCAGATGGAAATGCTTACTTTCCGCCTTACCGATGGACAATTGTATGGCATTAACGTATTCAAGATCATCCAAATATTAGAGTGCCCGCCGCATGTAAATAAAATTCCACAAACTCATCCCGCCATAAAAGGCCTTATTCCATTTCGAGGGCAGGGAATCAATGTTATTGATGTTTCCGAAGCGATAGGAATGTCTTCAGTTAATTATAAGGATGAAATTAGCTATCTTGTTGTTTGTGAATACAATAACCAGTTAAACGCATTTTTGATTGAAAAACCTGAGACTTTGTTGACTCGTGGCTGGGATCAAATCGGCAAACCTGAGGGCTTTAGCGCTCCATCAATTGTTGCAATAGCTTATGCTGACAACGAAGAAATGATCCTTGTTTTAGACATTGAGACAGTCCTTGCCGATGTGGTTGGTATGGATTTCAATATTGATAAGTGTCTAAGTGAAGAGCAAGAGGTTAGTTGCCAGGGGAAAAGGGTTATGCTGGTTGATGATTCTAGCTCTGCCATGATGATGATGAGAGAGACGGTAAAGCGGCTTGGGGCTGAATACGACGAATTTGATTCAGCTGTTAAGGCGCTGAGTTTTTTAGATCAACATCTGGAAACAGATACAATGCCGGAATTTGATCTTATTATTTCAGATATTGAAATGCCGGGGATGGATGGCTTTACGTTTACTAGAAAACTTCGTCAAATATCTGCATGTGCAAAGGTCCCACTTGTTTTGCATAGTTCAATGAGTAATCCAACTAATCGTACTAAGGCCGAAGAAGCCGGAGCTGATGAGTTTATGCCTAAATTTGATGCACATGATTTTAGCCAATTGGTTATAAAGCTAACAAGCTAGTTAGGTGTTTGCTGGAGTTTTATAGAAAAATTTATTCAACGTAGTTAGTGATTGTCTTGAGGGGGGAGTAATTAAA
>JADGED010000012.1 GCA_016744555.1 Desulfuromonadaceae bacterium | reverse complement strand
CACATCATCTAGCTCAGTGCCGCTGTGAAAGCTGAGGGTTAGTTGCGCTGGTTGGGTAACAACCTTATAGGTGGCGACATTCTCCACGGTTTTTTTCTGTTGATCGCCCCAATGTGCTGACACATCGAGTTTGTGATCACCGGCTGTGACCTTACTGATAAATGAACCGGTATAGATGTCGGAGTTTTTACTGTGGTGCAGGGTTATTGGCTGTTTACCGCCACTTAATAGGAGCCTGTCTGGTGCTGCTCCTAAAAAATTAACTTTTAACCGACAGTGGATCGGTGCTTCTCCTTGAATGAGCGGTTGGCTAAGCTGAAGTAATGCGATTTTAATGGGGGGGGAATTATGCGGTTTAACCTGTGGTAATACTGGTAGCTCTTCGACTAATTGCTGAGCAATGGTTTGAATCTGTTGCGCTTGAATATCTGCAAGGTAGCGGTTTCGTTTGATGCCGAACAGGGGTTGGCTGTCATCAAGGTGCGTTGATGTTACTTCGCTCCATACCGGTTGGCCATTTTTGCCATGCAGTAAGGTTAATATCATATTGCTCTGATTTAGGGTTAGTTCATTCCGGTACAATGTTGTCAGGAGGAGAGCGTCACATTGTAGGTCGGCTGCCATTTTGCGAGCAGTAAAAGAATCAATCTTATCGCTACGCCTAAGTCCCTGTTGCACCATAAAATCTAATACTTTATCGGCGGCAATAACTTCAAGTCCTTGCCGCTGAAGTTGTTTAATTAGTTGTGATGTGACTTCAAGGTCGACCCCTTTGTGTCCCTGAGTCAAGTCGGTAGCTGGGAGAATTGCAATCGCATAGGTACTTGCGGCGGCATTGGACGTGGCTATGCCGCAGATAGCGATGAGGAGAATAAGGATTTGGTTGAGTCTAGCCATAGTGCCGTCTTTATTGAATATCGTTCATGGTACTAAGGAGCCTGTCGATAAGCCGAAATAGGACTGCATTTGTCCCTTCCGCATTGAGGCCAAATAGTCGCCCAGTTGCGCTGTAGCCACTATCGTCAGCGCTGGCATGCCAGAGGACTTCCCCGGTTTTTATGTCGACCATGCGCAAGGTCATGGCGATTACCGGGTAGGAGTAGTTGCCATTGCGAACCATGGTGTATTCATCAATCGAACCGGCCATGTAGGCCTCAATATTGAACTCACGTGCCATTTGTTTTGCTACCGTTTGATCAATCAACGCTTTCTCTTTAGTGCGAATATGGTTGCGTAAAAAATGGTGCAGCTCCCCCGATTCAACCACGCCATAAAGTTTATGGGCGAGTAATTTCGTAATTAGTAGTTCCCGACTGCGCTCGGTAATCCCTTTTTCTTTAGAAAAATCTGCCAATGGCAACACGGCTATGTTTTTAATGTATCCGAGTCCAATGGCAGGGCTGGTAAAGTGTTGTTCAGTTGTAGCGCTACAGCCAGAACATATGGTGCATAGACATAATATAAATATAGCAAAGTATTTCACTGGACGATTCCCTTTGGATTTACGTTAATGATTGATAAAACTTCATCACCTATTTACTAGCAAAAAACATACCTATCGTTGGTGCCTAGCTGCCATTAACGACAATTTGGCATAGCTAAAAATTATAACTAATAGAAAGTAATCCACTCCAGCTATCAATCGTGTCATTTTTACTCCATGCAAGGTTCTGACGTACACTTAAATACGAACTTAAATGCCAACTTAAATTAAGGCGACTTCCATAGGTCGTGTCGTGATCATCAATGCTCATAAGGTAGTTCATATCGGCCTGTATTTTGCGAGTTACCCGCCAGTTCAAAGTACTTGTATAGCTTTGCGTCGTATCGGTCAAAACTGCACTGGCAGTGAATGATAGTAACTCCGAGGGATGATACAGTAGCGAAGCATTGTGGGTGCCGGTTTCGCTATAGCTGTAGAAGTACGAAAGATTGAGTCGGGGATTAACTCTAGCCATTAAATTGAAAGTGTAACTATTGGATTTGGCTTCATTCGTAGTGACATGATTTATACTTTTACTCCATTGGTAGCTCATGTTTGCAGTGAGGTCGGGGATGATTACCGTGGATAAACTGGTACTTATACTGTCGCCAGTACGATCTTTTACGCTACCGTTATAGTGATCGTTGCGGGTTCCGTTTAGGGAGAAGTTCATATTGTCGAGCAGGGTAGCTTGATAGGAAAAAGCGTAAGAACGATCCTTATCTGTTTTCAGTCCCTCAATCTTATCGATGTTCTCATTTAAGCTCAGTGACAGAATGAAGTAGCGGCTCAAGTTGAGATGGCTGCTGACGGTATGGTTGTCTTGCGTCGAAAGGGCGCTACGATTTGAATCCGTTGTGCTCTGATTGAAATTGTATCCCAACTGTAGTGGTTGCCACGGTTGGTAGTTTAAGCTGGCTTGGATGTTTTGGGAAACATAGTCATTGCTAATGCTGTTTTCGGTGCCGGTAATTTGTTCCTGCGCTTGAAATTCGGTAATCAATGCAGTATCAAGTCCGGGATCAGTTTCGACCACCGCTTTAATATAGCGTACAGAGGTCACTGCTAGTGGAAAGGTAACTCTGGCGCTGGTGTTACCGTTGTCTTCCTCTTGATAGTCGATAGTAGAAATGACCGCTAACGGTACCCAGATATCGTTGTCCTGACTGCTATAAAAAGTCCAATGCAAGCGTTGTTGAGTTGCGGTTGTCAAAGGGCGGTCAAAGTACACGTTAAGTCGATTAAATGTCTGCAAGTTGATTTGCAAAACCAGATTAAGGCTATCGCCGATGCTCGGCAATCCGACACTGGTAGCCGTTTCTAGATCCTGGTCGTTTAGGCTGGGGACAAGCGGCAGAGCTCCAGTTAGGGGGGTGTTGTCTATCCCCGCATATGCTGCCGAAGCGGTTAGGTCGATAGTGAGCCTGCCGCCGGAATCTGCCCCTCTGGCTTCTGAGTTGTTGGTAACAAATTTGTAGGAACCATTTAATGCCAAGCGATCATGAAACAAGGTTTTTGCCATGTGGATATTGGCAGCGTGCCCGTAAGTTTGCGTCTCTGAGTTGTCGGTTTGATCTATATTGTTACTGTTGCGGTAATTGTAGCGCAGCTTGATGAAGTGCCAACCGTAATCAATACTGCCAGAAAGGTTGTTGCTGTCGGTATTAAGGCGAGCAGGGCTGGCATCATTTGTACTGTTGGTTTCGCTGTAATTTAAACGTAATTTTGGCCACAAAGGATTGGAGTAATTTGTGGAGAGGTTGCTACTCCAGTTCCGATTGCTAGTGTTTGTTCCGCTGTCACGTTGTTGATTACTTAATGCGCCGCTAAGGGTGAAACGGAACAGGTCGTTGTTCAGGCTAATCGCTGCCGAAGGTGCTAGGGTTGCAGTTTTGTCGTCTCCTTGCTGCTCTTTAGTCGCATAGCGGAGATTGCCATTGATCTTTATCGCTGCAGTTGGGTCGTGATTGACCGAAATATTATATGCTTGTCCCATAACCCATGGCCCATCATCGTCACCAAATGGGGTGCTCCAGTTACCGTTCAGGTGCAGTAATGCCGCTCGACAAAATGGTGCAGAAAAGTGCAGCAGGGACAGAGATACCGCTGTAACTAAACACAGAAATAAAAATGTTTTTATTGTTCTCAACATAGGCGGCATCAAAATTTCGTCCGGGATGCCGTTGTTTCGGCATCCCGGATCGCAGGGTTACTTCTCTGGGAAAACCAGTGCATGTGGGTCGCCGTGGCATTCCAGACAACCATCGAACAGATCTAGCATCGCTTGGCTGTGGGGAACCCCATGACATTTTTGACAGTCAGGGATATTGCCGTGGTTTTCACTGTGACAGTATGCACATTGCAAATTGGAATGTTTTTTCGTTGTACTTGCAAGTCGCGTTACAGTGTCTTCGTGGCAGCTACTGCATGCTGCTGATGGGGTGTCATCGCTGTAGTGGATGTCGGTTGGCCGGTGAGCCGGATGGCAGCTGCTACAGTCGCTATTATCGGTAAACGTGGTATGTGGTTCAGTATGGCATTCGGTACAGTCCGGCACATATCCATGGCGACTGTGGTGGCACTCGTTGCACTCTAGCTCGGTGTGGGCACTGGGGTACTGATTGACTTCTCCGGACTGAATGTTGTGACAAGTGCTACAGTTTTTAGATAGTGAATCCATGTTGGCTAACCCAGCAATTGGGGCATGGGGGTCGCCGTGACATTCCAGGCAACCTTTGAATTCTGCACCATGGAATTCGCCATGGCAGGTCTCACAGTTTGGAACTGCTTGCTGCCAATCGCTACCGGGACGGTAAGTATGGAAGGTGGTATGGCATAGTCGACATTCCTGCCGGTGCTTGCCGCCATTATCGCGGATAGTGTTGAATACTGACTCGTGACAGCGGGCACATTCCACCGTCTTCATTGGTCGAATTTTTTGGGAATATGAATCGTTTAAAGTGGTAGCTGCATTTTTACTGTTCTCTTCTTCCGCAGTGTCAGATCCCCACAGGGCTGCAGCTGGTCCAGCGCCGCCAAAAATAATTATAAATAAAATAAAAGATATCAGTGTAGTCGGTGATTTTTGTACTCTTTTCATACGACCCTCTTCTCCTTTGTACGGGTTGTTTTGGCGTTTATTTGTGTAGGTCATGGGCATCAATATGACACTTCAGGCAGTCTGGGAACTTGTTATGTAAAACAGCTGCATGTGGTGCCCCGTGACAAGTTGTACATTTTGGAATTACCTTGTGCTGGGTTTTGTGGCAGAAAGCACAGCTAAGGTCTTTATGTAGGGTCGTTGTCGCCGCTAAAAGTTTTGGTTCCGTCTCGTGACAGGAGGTGCAGTGCGACGATGGAATCGATTCAGGATACTTCACTAACGTTGGCATATGGGGTTTGTGGCAGGTCAAGCAATCTGCATAGTTCATCGTCTCATTATGTGGCTCATGGCATTCCACGCAGCCTAAAAATTGACCATGCTCAAGGTGACATTCGTTACAATCAAGTTCAGAGTGTAGGCTTGGATAGTTGGATAACTGGTTACCTTCATTGGCATGGCAAGAAATACAGGTTGATTTTACTTCGGCAACTTTGCCCAGATCGATGTTAAGTGGCTCGTGAGGGTCGTGACACGTTAGGCAGTCTGGAACCTTGTAGTGGGGTTTATTATCTGGGGCATGGCATTGGGAACAAGTGGGGATAGCTTCTGTACATGAGGGTGGATGTTCGGTGTGGCAGTCGAAACAGCTTACCTCGGTACTATGTTTCGCCCCTTGCTCAGTTACCGTGGTGACGATTTCATCGTGGCATTTCAAGCAATCATCTATTTTTAGTGGTGCCGGTGCAGCGTAGGCGGTTAGCGCCATAAGCATAAGTATGCTTCCACCAAAAAATTGAACCAGTATTCTCATTTTTTCCTCCGAAAAGTGGATAACTACATTGTTAATTGTTGAGCAGCATTTTGGTATCTAGATGCTGAGTGATAGAAAAAATTTGCACCCTATTGTTAAAAGTGTCGGCAACGTACAAGGTGCCGTCGTGGTCAACACAGACTGCGCTGGGATAAAAAAAGTTACCGGGTCGCGTCCCTTTTCCGCCGATCTCATACAGCCAACGCCCCTTGGTGTCGTAGACTAAGATCGTATGGCGGAGATAGTCTGAGATATAAATACGATCGTTCTGGCTGTCGACAGCAATCCCCCTTGCGCGTGCTAATTTCCCCTTGTCGCCACCTTTATCACCGAAGCTAAAGAGAAACTTTTCATTTTTGTCATAAACAAAAACATGTCCCCACTGTTCACTGAGAAAGTACATGGTTCCATGTTGATCTTGTGCCATATCAACAATTGCCGCTGGTTCCAGTACCCCTAAATGCTCGTATCTGGGGGCGATTTGGTGGGAAAAAGTCCAATCAGCAGTTAAAATATTGATAGCGCTATTGTCGCTTTGTAGGACATAGAACCCATTGCTTTGAGTTGCCATTAACCGTTTTGCAATAAATGTTGTTTGCCCTTGATGTTCATTTGCCAAAACTATGCGTTGCTCGGGAAAGAAAGCATTGTCTAGGATGTTGATGCTGCCAGAGAGAAACTCATTACTGCTCCCACAGCAGACGTACAATTTATTCTTGTGCCGCAAGCCACTGATGATGTTGTTTAGCCCACGTCCTTGACCAACGCTATCGGTCGGATAACCATCGTGGTCAAAAAGAACTAGCTGGTTATTCCCAGCATCGACGACGTAGATCTCATCGGCGACAGAATCGTAAAAAAGTGAAGTCGGGTAGGCTAGTGGTTGTTGATTGCTGTCTTGCGTTAAAATTGCCCTGACACGAACGCTATCTTTTGTCGCCGCTATCACCGGCACACTAGAAAATATTGCTAGCGTGGCTGCGAGCAGTACGGTTAGAAAGAAAAAAATATTTTTATGGTAAATCGGCAAAACAGTTGTGCCCCACAAATCGTCGTCAGTAGTTTTTTGTTGGGGCATATGCCCCCTTTTTGGTCATATGCCCTAGGGCAAGTCCCCTATCGTTGTTTAGTTCTTGCCTTTTAGGTTTGCTTCCGGCTTTGCCAAAACAAACCCAAAAGGTGGCTAAGTTGTTTGGTTCGTGACGTCCACAGTTTCTTCGCAATAACTTTTAAATTTGGTTGATTTATTGCACCAACCTCAGTTGATTGTAACCGCCCTCAAGAGTTGCAACATTGAAACCAATTTTAATGAAGTTATCTAAGTGGTTAACTAAATGACGCAGTTGGAAAAAATAAAATCCCCCGCAAATAACGATGCTTCACCGCTCTTAGCGGAAGATGATGCTAGTAAATATTCTGAGATTATCTTGCCAGCAGGAGGGATTACGTTGGAGAGGGTAGAAAAACTGTTAATTGAACAGGCTTTGGAGCGCTTTGATGGTAATCAAACTAAAGCGGCTCAATGTTTAGGTATGAGTCGTGACACCATCCGTTATCGAATAAAAAAGTTTGGTATCGGCAGAGATTGAAAATATTTTTAAAGCGGTTTGACTGTAAACAGAGATTGCTCCCCACCTAAAACGTCTTGAACCCCCCGGAAGAGCTGCCATGGTAGTGGCAATTGATGCAAGGTTGCATGATGCCGCTCTTGGTCGCACCGACGTGACAATCTGAGCATAGATAGCCAGCAGCGAGCCGGGTCTGATGATGAAAATTTCTCAGGTTGGCGGCTGCTAAATGGCAATTAGAGCAGAGGGCATCCCAACTGGTTGCCCCAACAGCTAGGGATACCGTTGCCGCATTGACGCTGGTGCGGATCAAGTATCCATTGCTCGATCCATGTGGTTCATGGCAGTCCATGCAGGATAAAACATAATTTCCCAAATTGGTGTCCGTGTAAGGAGAAAGCATCTCATCCTCAGCCGTCCAGTTATATGCGTGACCTTCTCCGTGTGACTCTAAAGACCAATCAAATTTACGTAAATCTCGCCCCAACTCTGTGCTGTAAATTGTGTTCTCCATGTTATGACAGTCGATGCATAAAGCGTTGTAGTTCGGTGTTTTCCCCGCCTGAGTTATGGCGATAGCGCTGAGTCCGTCGGGTTCCAGAAAGGTTGTGCTGCCGGAATATAGCGGCGGCTGGTAGTCGCCTCCGAATGCGGTCATTAGTTCCGTTGTGCCACCATCGTCACCCCAAAGGTCTTCATGCTCAGAAGGCTTGGACATAACCGTCTCGGCAGGGGTGCTGATTGACCTTTTATTGGCCTTAGCTAGATGGGCATTATGACAACCGCTACAAGGGTTGGACGAAGCTGGAAAATCGTCATATATGGGTGTTACTCGTTCACCATTGCTGCCGGCTATATAATTTTGTACATCGTAAAGGTTGTGGTAAGAGTTTTGATTGAAGGCATCCAAAATGCTATCAACTTCGGCACTAGCGCCACCGAAAGTGGCACTGTAATTCTCGTTAGTCAGGTTCGAATCTATTGTCTGCACTGATACATCTTGGTGGCACTGAAAGCAGACATTGTCATCGGCAGTATATGGAACCGTATTTGTTGTTTTGCCGCTGAAGTTGGTTGAGAACAACAGGCTAGAGCTCCCCCCGGTATGCTGTGCATGGCAATGGCCGCAATTTCCCTTTCCATAGCTTGTTAGGCTAGATCGTTTTACCCCGTAATTACTGCTGCCATGTGCTGATGCGGTATAGGAGCCTGCGTTCACCTGTGTTGCCAAGCAGAGCAAAAGGGCTGCGCAGGTTGCCACCAAGTGTTTCAATGACCATAATTTTTTAGTTATTAGTTTGCACATATTATCTCGCCACCCGAAAGTTAATTCCTATGATGCTTATAAGATATAACTTAACATAAGGTTATATGACGTATTCTATTGGGTAGTCTATTTTGTCAGCGTAGCTGGTTTTAACAGAAGAAACGACTTCGTTTAGCTGATTTAAGGTAGCCGTAATGTCAGCATTTGGGGTTTGCGCTAAATATTGCAGGTTTTCGTTGAGTTGTTGAACTTGTCCCCACTGTTGATCAGCGTGGTCAATAGCAGTGTTTAATTGATTAGCGAAATTGTGCAATGTGTCATTTGTCCTTAGACCAATTCTTACCGTAAAATCACCGCTCGCCAGCGACTTGAACCTATTTTCTATGTGATAAATTGGGCCAGCTAGTTTTTGCGGCAGAAAAATTGCGACAATGGCTCCGCTGATAAGGCTTACTGCGCAGCCGGATAAAACTACTGGAATAAGCAGGTCACTTAATCGGCGAATTTTTATGTGGGCGTCGTAGAAGCTATTGATGGTTTCGTGTCGTGCATAGCCGTATAAAATGAGTGCTGAAATGATCGCCGTGAGGATAATAATCCCGCCGAGACGTATCATTAGCCAAACTTGTAAATGTCGCTTGACCTGCAGGTTTAAACATTTTCTTCGATTATTATTCATTTTATAACCTTATTGTTAATAGTTGGTGTGGCAACCGGTACATAGGGCTTTTTTGCTTTGTTTGATAAGTCTTGCCTCATTGTTGCTACTGTGGCGACTGTGACAGGTCATGCAGGTTAGCATTCCATTGCTAAGGAGTGGATATTCAGGAGGAATAATCATTCCTAGTGGCGGCAGTACATTAATCGGATGTGATGATACTTCAACTGTACTGCGATGGCATTTAAAGCAAATAGTGGTGTTAAGCTGCTTTTCGTTTGCTAATGGGGAGTGCCCAGAGTGAAGTGGCTGGTTTTGCTCTTGCTGATTCGTAGTCATTGGCTCTTGGTTATGTTCAGTTTGACCAATAGAGATAGTCGCTGGTTGATTGGTCTTTATGGAGATTTCAATGTTGCCAGCAATTCTGTAGTAATTGATTGTAAATTCAGCTGAACTCTTTCCCGTTAATGCAATAGTCTCATCATTTCTAAGTGGTAATGCTGTTAGCGGTACGAATTTGCTTTGTGTTTGCTGTTGAAAGGTGTCGGTACATTCCACCGCAATGTTGGTATTACTTGGATTGAAGTTTCTGATCTCTTGATTGTGATTGTTGGTAAAAAGGTCGTCCTCATGTTGCACATATTGATGTTCGTCAAACTTATAAATGAGCTGACAGCGGCAGGGGGCATCAGTCGCCCAGACCAAGGTAGCTCGCGTGAAAAGTTTATCGTTGTAGTTGCTTAGGTGTAGCTGCGAAATGGTTGGTACTTGTGGCGGAGCCGACTTTATCGGGATAGTGCTTACTTCTGGACAGTTGATGGTGCTTTGTTGTTTGCTCCGGTTTTGATACCACAACTTAATGGTTAACGGGGAATTGCAAGCGCCCACCGGAAGTAGTGCCGTTTGTTGGGTGCTTTCCACAAAGCTTTCTGCTAGCCATTTTATCCACTCATTGTCGTTGCTATCGGTGTCTATTAGCTCTTGCTCAACCGGTTCTGCGTATATGGTGTCCTCAGGGTTGGCACTGTGACAGCCCTTGCATTGGCTTTTGGCGACAGGTTCGTGAATGAACATTTGCTCCATTGCGGCGTTTCGAACATCTTGGTGGCATGTAAGGCATTGGTTCTGGCTTGCCATGGCACCGCTTGCAGTTAGGAGGAAAAACATGACGCTGGTAGTTAATGCCAGCATATATTGTTTTGCCATCATGTTTAAGCTCCTGAACAGTGATTGCTGTTGGTGTCGATTTTTGTAATGTTGGCGCATTTAGACCAGTAGATATCCGTCTGTGACTTAGAACCTTAGTTTCGTTTAAAATGGATTTCTTTAGGCATACATACTTTCCCTGGTAGCAAGATAGTTTGGGCTTATCTCCTGAGTTTCATCTTCATCCACCTTGATTTGTTCTTGACGGGGAAGGAGGACTGCAAAAGATGTTCCGACTCCAACTATACTATTAACCGAGATGTTTCCACCGTGGTGCTCTATAATTCTGCGGGTAATTGATAGTCCAAGCCCAATCCCTTCATCTTGCCCTTTGGTGGTATAAAACGGGTCAAAAATTGAAGCTATTTCTTTGCGGCTCATCCCTTGACCGGTATCGGTGATTGTCAGCTTTATATGTCCTGCAGAAGAATGGGGCTGAGAATGATTGTTGTTGTTGGTATCATTGAAATTGAACAGCCCTATCTCTAGCTTGCCATTTAATTTACCCCTAGATGGTTGCATTGCGTCAATGGCATTTGTACAAAGGTTCATAATCGCTAAATAAATTTGCTTTTTGTTGGCGCAGACCAGACCGAGATTGGTGCCAATACTTTTATCAATCTTGATTGTTGTTGGTGCTTTAGTCCGTAATGCAACTATACATTGGTTTACCACATCGGCAAGGTTGATCGTTTGTTTTGGCTGATCACTTTGATGGCTTATGGCGGTAAAATGGTCGACTAACTTATTGCCATTTTGACTTGCTTTGAAGATTGAGAGAAATTTTTCCTGCAATGTTGCATTGTCAGCATCAACATTTAGCCCCTCTTTTGATTGGGCCGATATGGTAACCAGTTGTTTTTGAAATGCGTGGATAATTGTCCCCGATAGGGTCGCCATCGCCTCCATTTTTTGCGATTGCTGTAACTCTCGCTGCAGCTGCACCTCTTTGGTTATATCGCGTACCGTTATAACGTAACGGACGATTTTGTTCGCCTTGTCAAATACGGGTGATATTCTGGCATCAATGTCATGCTCTTCCCCATTGCCATCGCAGTTTACAAACCGACCAGATTTTGGTCCTTTTGCGGCTACTGCGGACAAAATTGCCTGATAGAAAATGGGGTTACGCTTTGAGCAATCAAAATCATGAATACTGACACCCATAACTTTATTAATTGGTATCCGGCACATTTCGATAAAACTTGAATTTACGTATTGAATAATTCCATCTGGGTTGAAAGTTATAACACCGTCAGTTGTTTGCTCGGTAATTGCTGCCAGCATATGGTGTTCATCAACGGCGAAGGAGTGTTCCCGGTTTTTACGTATATTGGTTGATGCCGCCGATATCTCGTAGGCAAGAGCTTCCAGTACTTTTACCGTCTCAAGGTCATAGGCATTTGTCGCAGAATTGAAAACAACCAATGCCCCGGTTATTTTTAATTCATCCCAAAGCGGGATCGAAATGCATGATCCAAATCCACTACGCTTTGCCGCTTCTCGACGATGCTTAAAGCGTGAGTTAAGCATCAGGTCTTGGTAGATGATGGGCTCCCCGATGCGGATTGATGTTCCGGCTGGGCACTTGCCGTTTTCACTATTATCCCAAGTTGCATTAAAGTTATCAAAAAAGCATCCGGTTGCACCAAAGTGGGCAATTGGTTTGAGGCTTTTGTTTTTATCATTCTCTGCCGTTGCTATCCAGGCCATTACATGGCCGCCCTCTTTAACGCATAGCTGACAAGCGGTATCCATTAATGCAATCTCGTCACCACTATTCACCATTGCAGCGCTATATTCTCGAAAAATCTGTAACGATTGTTTTAGTTTTTGATGGGGTTGTATCGGCGTTGATTTTGATTGCTGTAGATACCAGTAATGGAGCAAAAAGTAGAGGAAGACAGTTGACGAAATAAGGAAAAGCCAGTGACTCATTTCAATGAATGGTAGCACGACTGGATGCTGTGCGTAAAATTGGTCGTGCAGTGAGTTGGAAAAAATGATCCAGAATCCACCAATACTGAAGAATGATAAAGTGATAATTATGCGGTTAAGTTTTGTGGCCATGAATTCTTCGCCCCACCTTTGTTGGTAATATGCTGTTTTTAAATATTAAAATTAGTAACGTCTTTAGTTCCTGGGCAATTAATCTAAGTGTTTGGTTCCGTACTGGGAAATTTTTATTCCCAGTACGGAACAAGTGCAACAGCGTAACTTTGTGGCCTTATTTGCAGGTGCCTTAGAGATTTAAGTTGTTAAGGTCGTGGGCGGTATTATGGCAGGTTCCACATTGAGGGAACTTTGTATGAATTCCTGCGGGGTGCGGAGCGCCATGACAATCGTTACATTGTGGTACGGTTTTATGTTTGTTGGCGTGACATTCTACACAACCGATTTCATGGTGTTTGGTTGTTGATGCTTGTAGCTCACCAAAAGCGCTATCGTGGCAGGCGGCACAAAGCAGGTTTGTAGTGGTGTCAGGATATTCAAGCAGCGTAGGCTGATGAACATCGTGGCAGGTTGCACAATCATTTTGTCCCATTTCCTCGGAGTGTGGATCATGACATTGAGCACATTCAGGGATGTTGCCATGGGTGTCGGCATGGCAGTAGTTACACGAAACTTCTGTGTGCATGCTTGGGTTGGCTATCAGTTGCTCATTTTGTGCAGTATGGCAAGTTAGGCATTCTGCTTTTAGTTCCCCGGTAAGGGTCACTTTTAATGGCTGGTGTGGATTGTGGCAAGTCATGCAATTGTCTAGTGCATAATGTTGCCCCCCCTCGTGACATTGGGCACAAGTTGGAATGTTGCTGGGGCTGACAGGTTTGTGCCCAACATGACAATCGATGCAGTTTATCTGCTCTTTGTGAGCGGCACCATCAGCCTTAATTTGCGTTGGTTGTTGCTCGTGACATTTTGCACAGTCGTCTTCGGAAAGGGTTGAGGCTGCGAGCAAAGTCGTGGCAGAAAAGGTGAAAAAGCAAAAAAGTAAAAGCATGAAAACAGGTTTGGTTGCGGTGCTGCGGGTCATTGGTTCCTCCAGAAATAGTTGTAATTAAAATAACTTGGCAATTGTTCATTACAAAAAGTGCCCAATATGCAAAAAGCAAACCACTTCGATTTAAGAAAGTTATTAGTGGGGAAAATGCCGGTATAGTTGGTGTTTTAATTAATGGCTGAGAAAGTAGATTGTGGTGCAGTCGTGGACGCTTGCGTTGAAATGCCCAACTTGGTAGTCATATGCCCAAGCGTGAAATAGAGGGTATGGTTATTGGGGTAACTTATATAGGTGTGCAGATCAGCGTATCCTTTAACTGCCTATAATACCAAAGTTTTTTGCTGATGTTAGCGTAGTGCTAATTCTCGTTTTTCCAAAAGCAACATTTGATCGCGTAATGTCGCTGCTTTTTCAAAGTCGAGATCGGCAGCTGCGGTGAGCATACTTTGTTTGTGTTCGGCGATAAGTTTTTTCAAGGCAGCCGGATTGTCATATTCGGCTTCAACTTCCGCAACCAATGGTAGCTGAAACTCGTCTTTGCTTTTAATATCATCAAGGATAGTGCGCATCGGCTTGATGATGGTCTTCGGAGTAATCCCGTGCTTTTTGTTGTGGGCTAACTGTTTGCTCCGCCGGCGCTCGGTTTCATCGAGGCAGGCTTGCATTGAGCGGGTAATTTTATCGGCATACATGATTACCCGCCCATTTGCATTTCTTGCGGTACGTCCACAGGTCTGGATCAATGACCGAGTTGAGCGCAAAAAGCCTTCCTTGTCGGCATCCAAAATGGTGACCAGTGCAACTTCTGGAATGTCGAGCCCTTCACGTAGGAGGTTGATGCCAACTAGAACATCAAATTCACCTTCCCTTAAGGCTTTAATTATTTGTATCCGTTCAATCGTATCTATGTCGGAATGGAGGTAGTTAACGCGTATATTTAACTCTTGCAAGTAGCTGGTTAAATCTTCTGACATACGCTTTGTTAATGTGGTTACAAGTACTCGGGCTTTGGATTTAACGGTTATTCTGATCTCTTCAATTAGATCATCAACCTGATCGGTGGCTGGGCGTATTTCTATTGGCGGATCTACTAATCCGGTTGGGCGAATAACTTGTTCAACAAAAACACCATCGGCTTTTTCCATCTCGTAATCTGCTGGTGTCGCCGAAACGTAAACCGTTTGCGGTTGTTTTTGGGTAAATTCTTCAAACATCATGGGGCGGTTATCAAGGGCAGAGGGGAGGCGAAACCCGTAGTTTACTAAGGTCTCTTTGCGTGAGCGGTCGCCCCGGTACATTGCCCCTACTTGACTCACACTGACATGACTTTCGTCAATAAACATCAAAGCGTCATCTGGAAAGTAAGAAAAAAGTGTTGAGGGTGCTTCCCCTGCTTGGCGGCGGTCTAGAACCCGAGAATAGTTCTCAATTCCCTGACAATAGCCCATCTCCTCTATCATTTCGATATCGAAGAGGGTGCGTTGCTCGATCCTTTGAGCTTCTACCAGCATGTTATTGTCTTTAAAGTATTTGATCCGTTCCTGTAATTCATCTTGAATTTCACCAATAGCGCGCTTCAGCGTAGGTTTGGTAGCAACGTAGTGGCTAGCTGGAAAAATTGTGGCATCATCGAGACGTTCGAGCACTTTACCTCGCAAAGGGTCAATGATGCTGATGGCATCAATTTCATCACCAAAAAACTCTATTCGCAGGGCCCGCTTTTCCTCATAAGCGGGGAAAAGCTCAACGCTGTCCCCACGAACACGAAAGGTCCCACGATGAAAGTCAATATCGTTCCGCTGATATTGGATTTCCACTAACTGGTGAAGTAGTTGATTACGGTCGAGCTCCATTCCAATCTTCAGTTTAATTAGCATGCCAAAGTAAGCATCGGGAGAACCGAGGCCGTAGATGCAGCTGACCGAGGCAACAATCAAGACATCACGTCGTGATAACAGCGAGCGGGTGGCGCTATGGCGAAGTTTGTCGATCTCTTCGTTGATTGAACTATCTTTATCAATAAAGGTGTCGGTCGAGGGAACGTAGGCTTCAGGCTGATAGTAGTCGTAGTAGCTGACAAAATATTCGACCGCATTGTCGGGAAACAACTCCTTGAACTCACCATAAAGTTGCGCTGCCAAGGTTTTGTTGTGTGCCAGAACCAAGGTTGGGCGTTGCAATTGATTGATCATGTTTGCCATAGTGAAGGTTTTACCAGAGCCAGTAACCCCAAGTAGAACCTGATGCTGGTCGCCACGTTCAATCCCTTCAACAAGTTCTCGAATCGCTTCGGGTTGGTCGCCACAGGGTTGATAGTCTGATTGAAGCCTGAATTGAGCCATTGTTGTTATCCCTGTTGAATTGGAGCTAATATTTATATTTGAGTTATATAAGTTCTACTTGTTTAAACTAGTAAACTTTGTTGGTAGTATAAATGAAATCGGCAGCTATGAATTATAAATATGCTATGCTGGGAAAAAATTGTCATTTAGGGGAACAACTCCAGTTTGCGATTAGCCATGGGGATTAATAAGATGGATAAGTACGATTATATAGTTGTCGGTGGTGGAATAATAGGAATTGCTACGGCGAGGCAATTACAGCTGCAGTTTAGTGGTGTCAAGGTTGCGGTATTGGAAAAGGAGTCGATGCTAGCTAGCCATCAGACTAGTCGCAATAGTGGTATTATCCATGCTGGCGTTTATTATGCCCCAGGAAGTATGAAGGCACAATTTTGTCGTGAGGGTAACCACGATACCAAGGAATTTTGCCGTGAATATGGCATTCCATTTAAAGAAACTGGAAAACTGTTAGTTGCGACAGATGAGCGCGATGTTCAGCGTATGGGCGAGCTGTTAGAGCGTTGTAAGCAAAACGAAATCACAACCGAAGTGCTGGATCAACAGCAGCTACAAGAGCTTGAGCCAAACGTAGTTGGTGTCGCTGCAACCTGGGTTCCATCTTCAGGAATTGTCGATTACGGCGTCGTGACAACTAAGCTAGCTGAACAATTTGTTACTGCTGGGGGAGAGATTTTTACCAATTGTGAAGTGTTAGCCGTTAAGGAAACAGCTGAGATCGAAGTGCGCACAAGTTTAGGGACGTTTGTGGGTGGCTTTTTGGTCGGTTGCGCGGGCTTATATTCTGATCGTTTGATTCGTATGTTGCAGCCTGAGGCACCATTTAAAATTTTACCGTTCCGTGGGGACTATTTTCAATTGCCAGTAACGAAACGGCAAATAGTAAAGCACCCCATTTATCCAATTCCAGACCCTGAACTACCATTTTTGGGGATTCACTTAACTCCAATGATCGATGGCTCTTTGACTGTTGGTCCCAATGCAACTTTAGCCTTTGCACGAGAAGGCTATAAGTTTTGGACTATGAATTTTAAAGATTTGCTCGAGATGTTTAGTTATTCAGGGCTGTATCGCTTGATAAAGAAATACCCTCAGGCTACTTGGAACGAACTTAAAAACTCTTTTCATAAGCCGGGATATTTGCAATTGGTTAACCGCTATTGTCCGCAGATCACTCTAGATGATCTCCGCCCATACCCTGCCGGAGTACGTGCGCAAGCAGTTAAGCCAGACGGGACAACTTTAGATGATTTTCTCTTCGTCGAAAGTGGTAAAACTTTGATCGTTGGCAATGCCCCTTCCCCCGCAGCTACTTCGGCATTGCCAATCTCTCGCTATATTTGTGATAAGGTAGAGCAGTTACAAAAGTAATCTTGATATTTAACCTGCCACTGCTACTTTTTCGCTTCTACTATTGCGTAATGGTGAGTTCCACCCGGCTGCCAGAACCACCTTCTTGACTTGTGCCAGCTGCAGATTTTTTCAAGAATAACCGTGGTTTGATCTCTTCGTTAACCGCTACTAGAGCAGTGCGAACTGCAATGGCACGCATTTTAGCTAGTTCCTGCATCTGCTCTTCCCCATTGTCAATGTTGTCTAGTAACAGTTTCTCCATTTCAGCTTCCGGGATTGTTTTAAGTATCCCAACAAAATTCCTTGGGCGGTCAAATTCGGCATTGCGATATACCGCTAAGAGTAACTCAGAATACTCATCGGTATTAATGGTTAGCTCAGCTTTAGGTGTAGGGTTGCCATTATCTTTTGTCCGTTTCCATTTTTCCGTTACCATTAATTGATATAATTGTTCTTGCCGATAGCCATCTGGATCGGTTGCTTGATCGGTAAATCCGCTAATCTCTAAGCTTATAGATGGACGTTTGGCCAACATTTTAGCAAGCGCTTCAAGTTTCGTAGCTTCTTCAATGCCAAGGGTGCTTAGTCCACTAACAAAAGTTATTTGTGATAGGTCGTCTCCACTGCCGGCCATTGCCGTTAATAATGAAAATGGTGACGTTGCAGCCTTAACAAGTAAATTCTTTAAAATAGTAAATATAGTCCCACCTATACTAAAATCTGGGTCATCCAAATCTCCAGAAACGGGGATATCAAGATGGATTTCATTATTGTTATCTTTGAGCAGCGAAATTGCCAGTCCGACTGGTAGTGAGGTTGCCTTATCGCTCTCAACATTTTCTCCAAGGGTAAATTGATCTATCAATACTTTATTTGAGGCTGACACCTTACGGCTTTCAACATGATAGTTAAGCTCGAGGTAAAGCTTTCCCTTGTCAATGATTTGGCCAATGTAGGTGCCAGAATACGGCGTCATTGGGGTCAAGTCGATATCTTTAAAGTTGATGCTTAAATCGGCAAACAGATCTTCGCTTAACGGATTTATTTTTCCGCTTATCGTTAGAGGCGAATGGTTTTCAAGTTGCCCGTGTAGGTCAACATCTGCTTGCATCTCTGTGGCAGAAGCCATACCAGTGATATTTCCGCCCAAATTGTACATGGTAGCACTAAAGCGCTCAGCCATGGAGCGATCGACAAATGCTATCGTTCCGCCTTGTAATAATAAACTATCAACACGTATATCAGCAGGGCTTTTATTTTTTGTTTTCGCTAATGGTTGTTCAGCATCCACTTGTTCCGTTGTCGCTTCATCCTCCTCCCCCGCACTAGATGTTAAGTTGGCTAAGTTAGATTGCCCTTCTCGGTTGACTAAAATCTTAGCCATATAGTTTTCTACCGAGACTTCTTTTATGTGTAGAGAAAATGGTGCTAGTTCTCCATCAATTCCGCTTATTTTTAGCTTTTCCCAGGTTAACATTTCCCCTTTGTCGATAGGATCGCGCAGTTTGAAATTGGCAAGATTAATCTCACCAATAAAATCGCCAGTAAACTGATCTGTGGCTTCTTCAAGGTTGATTTTGAAAGTAGATGAAAATTTTCCATCATTCAGGCTTAAGTTTAAGTTGTCGGGAACAAAGTTGTTAAACTCGGCAAGGGCTAGATTGGCAATTTCGGTGTTTAGTTGCACGGATAGTGGACTATGAGCCGCAGAGCCAGAAATGCTGATAACCCCATTGTCCCCAAGCTGTACGGAAGCTGAAAATGGACTTTTAGCCGACTTTGGATAGTGAATGTTTTTAACCTGAAAGTTTAGGTCGTTAATCGTAAGTTTAGGTTTTTTGCTGGCACTGGCATCAACAAATTGAAGTTTGAATTGCTGTAAGTCAAAGTTGTCTACATTTATGTCCCAAGGTTTTTGCTCATCAGGCTTAGTTGTTTGAACCGTAACCGTTTCATCTTTTACCGCAGGTTCACGCAAAAGTTGCAACGGAGAGAATGTGCCATCTGCCAATTTAGTAGCTTTAATGTCTCCACCATTTACCTTGATAGTTCCTAGGTTAATGCTTTGCTGAAGAAGGTCAAGGGTTGCTCCTGAAACATCTAAGCTAACAAGGGTAAATTGTTCGTTTTTGGTGAATGGTATCAGTACCTCGCTTAGTCCTAGTTGCACTTGTTGTAATTGCAGGTTCCCAGCCTCAGTATAGATTATATCCCCTGACAAATTAACAATGCCGTCAATTGGGTTGTTTAACCATTCTGCTAGATAAGGGTAATAGGGCTTTAACGGCAGGTTAGAGTTGGCAAAATTGATGTTAGCGGCAAGTGGGTTAATCCCCAGTTGCCCAGTTATATTAGTGGTAAGGCCATTGCTGTTTTGCAGAGACAATGTGAGGTCAGTTTTTTCTTTTGGATGAGTTGAAACGTTATCAAGTTGCAAATTAATTGCGCTAATTTTTTCAGCGTAGCCGTTGCTAATAAAGTCATCTTTGTAGTAAATATTAGCATCGGATAGGGTTAGGCTTGCAATTTTAAGTTTTGGCAGATCAGCTTTTTCTTCAGTTGATTCGGACTCGTTTGTAGGTTCTGCTGCGTTAATTGAAGCTTTTTGTAGAATCCTTTGAAAGTTCCATAGGCCTGAACTGTCACGGTCAACGTATAGTTCTGGCTTAGAAATATTAATAGAAGATAGGTCGTATTCTTGGGTAAAAATGTCTGCCCAACTGAGGTTAAGGTTAAGGGATGGTAAATTGAATAAATTTTGGCCGTCAAGTTCACGCAGATCAATATCATTTAAAGCTAGTTGGCCATCGAGTAATAATTGCGGCTGCTTAGCGGCAGATACGAGATAAGACAGATTGACTTTGAGGTCAAGTTCCCCTTGGATCACGTCGATTGGTAAGGGTACGGGTGAATGGAATGCATAATACGCAAGGTCAATGTCGTCAAAAGTAAGGGCGAGGTTTGTTTCAAGCGAGTCGTGAAATGGTTTAAGCTTTCCCTGGGCACGGATTTCGGCACCGTTTAGTAACATGTATAATGCAGGTTCAACATAGTCTTCACTTAAGTATGGTATATTACTAATGAAAGGTATACGCATTGCCAGTTGTTGGATTTGGTGACGCGCTTTTTTTTCTGCTGTTTGGTCAGTGAAATTAATATCACCGCCATTAATAACTATATTGTTAAGTGAAAAATTAAGTGAATCACCGGTTTCAGTTGGAGCAGGTTTGGGGCTGTCACCACCAATTTTAGTGAAATCCGAAAAATTAAATTCTTGTTTCCCCACCATTTCAATATTTATCAGCGGGTCGTCAAGTTCTATACGATCTAAAATTACTGCTTGTTTAAAAATGGAATTGATACTGGCAGAAAGTAATAGTCGCTTGAAAGAAACAAACGGCTGTTCGCTGTTCTGTTCTGTAAGTTTTGTCCCATTAATTTCAATGGTCAAAGTGAATGGATTGAAAGCAACTTTTTCAAAAGTTAAGGTTCTGCTGGTATTATCCGCAATCCAACTAATTCCTTGTTTTTTGATCTGCCAAGGGACGACGAAAAAAGTCGAAAGCAGTAAACCTAAAATAACCGCAAGGGTAATTGTGGTAATTTTAATCCAACGTGGCATAATATTCTCCTTACAAAACAGTATCTGCAAATTGTAACATAAGGGAAAAGGTCCTTTAATGTTTTTCTCTTGGTTTTGCAGAAAAATGGATAACAACTAGTTGCGAGGATTTCCCTCGTAGCAATCAACGCTTATAGCATGGAGAGAGATATGAAAATTGAATGGGCGTATCTGCGTAAAGGTTGAACCTCATGTAAAAAAGCTCAGGAGTATCTTGAGCAAAATAAAATAGTTATTGATGAGACTATAGATGCACGTAAAGTGAGGATTGATTCAGGGCAGGCTTGGGATATAGTAAAAGAATCTGGTAGTATTGTTGTTGCCAAAGGCAAGAAGGTAACAACTTTTAACAGCATAGCTGCCGACCAAGAAGGGGTGCTAAAAGCGGTAATGGGGCCAAGTGGAAACCTGCGTGCACCAACCTTTAGAATTGGTGATAAGTATATAGTTGGTTTTAATTTGGAAATGTATGCCGAAAAACTCAAATAATTTTTAAGGGTTTTAGGTTTAAACGTAAAAAAGGGTTACAGCCAATGGCTGTAACCCTTTTTAAGTAACTGGTGCCCAGAGACGGAATCGAACCGCCGACACGAGGATTTTCAATCCTCTGCTCTACCGACTGAGCTATCTGGGCAAAATGAAGCCCGTTTATAGCTAAAGGGGCGGAGAGTGTCAAGTAAAAATAGTGTTTATTGACATAGATGTTTTTTACTTGCACCACATTGCGGGCTTGTGTACTCTTCTGCCACGACAAAATTAAATATCTACAGGATCTGAATATGTTTTTTAGCACTTCTTACTTTAATAGCTTCTTTTGGTTTTTTGGCTTTTTTAAGCCGTCTGCCCAAGGGGAACGTGTGTAAGGGGTTTTTAAACTTCAGGTAACACTAAACCATGGCGGAACGGCTAACAGTTCTCCCATGGTTTTTCTTTTTTATACACAAAAATTGAGGCCGTTGGAGATTCTGGCGGTCTTTTGCCTTTCTGTCGCATTGGCGACAAAGGAGAGCAAAATGATTATTGTAATGAAAAAAGGTGCAGCTGCCGCAGAGTTGGCAGCAGTTGAAGAGAGAATTGTATCGCTGGGTTACACCCCTCACGTTATTTACGGGGAAACGCGCAATGTAATTGGCGCTGTCGGCGAAGAGCAGGGTAAGGAAAAATTACAAGCTCTGCAATTGATGGCAGGTGTTGAGAATGTAGTGCCTATCCTTAAACCTTATAAATTAGCAAGTCGTGAAGTTCAACCGGAATCTAGCGAAATAGAAATTGTTCCAGGCCTGACCCTTGGCGGTAAAGAGTTTGTTGTAATGGCAGGCCCTTGTGCTGTAGAAAATAGAGAGCAGATTTGTGATACCGCTGTGGCAATCAAAAAGTCTGGTGCTCGAATGTTACGTGGTGGCGCCTATAAGCCACGTACTAGCCCATATTCATTCCAGGGCA
>JADGED010000129.1:2806-6823 GCA_016744555.1 Desulfuromonadaceae bacterium | reverse complement strand
TGTCGATGTTAGCAGATGAATTCACCTTAAGTCTTTTATTTTCCAGCCAACTATCCGACATTGAAGAATTGCTCGCCAAAGAGTGCCGACGTCTAGAACTCGACAAGGGGATCTCAGCTTTTGTGCGCCAACTTGTCTCCCAGCAAAAGACTACTCTTAGTAACTACAAAACCTGTACATTACTGATTGAAGGTCTTGACCAAGCCGGTATTGTCTATAAAACCAGTCAATTCTTGGCCGACCGAAAATTAAGCATTATCCAACTTGATTCATCTGCCAATGCTTCTCCACAAAGCGGTGCAACTATTTATAGCATGACTATCCACGTACAAGTACCGGAACTGTTTCCATTTGACCAACTAGAAGATGAACTGTCAGCAGTTGCAGATGAATTGAATGTTGATATCACCATGGAAAGATAACCACCAGTGAAAATTGATATTACCAATTCTGCTTATCCATTTTACTCCACCCGAAAAAAGGATCTGTTGAAAAAAACTTTATTAGCCACCAAGACACCAAGTTCGCCAAGTAGGACACCAATCAAGACCTTTTTTGACTTTGATTTTAAACCAAAGAAAAGAATTTAAGTTTTTCTTGGTGTTCTTGGTACCTTGATGGCCAATATTGATTTTGGTATCGAAATAACTGGAGCAAAGTAGATAATCAGGGCACCAATTAAAAGACCACTTAAACCAAGCGGCTGGTGAGTTAAAACTGCATCTACCGTCACTACATTCACCCTTACACAGGCACCTTCTCCTACAAAGGAGAAGGAAACACAAATAACTGCTGAATCAATAAAAATGGAGCCGACAATTCAACTTGCCGACTCCATCATTATTCACCATTTTATTACAGGGTAACTACCCGCTTAAAATGACTATCTCTTACGCAAACGATCCATCGCCGCTTTTAGACTAACCCGCAATCGTTCCAATACATCTGCAAGTTGGGCAATTTCATCACGACCAGTTACTTCTATTTTGTCGTCGACTTTACCATCAGCTAAATCGCCAGCTATTTTTGTAAAGTGACCAAGCGGTTTAAGGGCACTGTTAACGGCAACAAAAACTACAACTAGTGATGCGAACAAGATGACAGCCATAATACCAATCAACTTATTCCGTAAGTCACTTTGTGCTTGTTGAATTTTTTCTAGAGAGAAACCAATCCGGAATCCACCCCAGTGCTTACCTTTAACCAAGATAGGAGCGGAAACGTCCCACATAGTGACACCAGTGTCGCGCTTGTAAACCTGCTTGAGAACGCCCTCTTCATTTTCTGCGGCAGCCAGGCCAACGGTATCATTAAAAATTCGTTTTGTTCGGTTACCAATCAAGTCTTTAGTTTGGTCACCGGTAAGTGGCTTCTGATAACGAGTATTATGTGTAGGTAGATACCCCTGACGGTCAACAGCTACAGCAAACACAACGGAATCGTCACGCAAGAACTCATCTTCCAACGCCAAAATTGCTTTATCTAAATAAAAGTCATATTTAGTGTGATATTTACGTGGGTTAAAACCAGGGATTTCTTGATAATCGGTATCGAAAGCATCTGCCATACTAAAGACACCATTATCAATGGCCTCTTCTAGCAGCTTGCCAACCATCATAGAACCAACAACAGCTTCGATTTCACCTCGAGCAAGGAGCTGCATTTCAAGACTTTTACCTTGCTCAGCAACTACATAGTAACCACCACCAGCGATAACGACAAACAGCAGCAGGTTAACCAGAACCGTAACTTTTACACCAATTTTAGCAAACACAAAAACCTCCCTTTATTGTGATAAATTATTTTTTATAAACAACTCGAACAGCACCCCAGTGCCGCCCTTGAATAGTAATTGGAACCGACATATCATTCATGGTTCTATTGCCGGCATCAGTTTTAAACTCTTGTGCCAAATACGGCTTTGTATTGCGTGCCGACAAGAGACCAGCTTTATCATTAAATATACGCTTGGTCCGACTAATTTTTATATCGACATATTTAAACCCAGTTAAAGGCTTAGAATACTTCGAATTATGGGTAGGGGCATAACCGTTTGCATCAACAATAAAAACCGCCAAAACTTTTTTATCATAGGCCTGGTACTTATCAATGATTGGCTGAATCACACCATCTGCGATTACGTCATATTGAGTTTGGTATTTTTGCGGGTAGGTATTTGGAGTAGGAATATAAAAAGTGTCAAATAGTTGAGCCACATTAAGTTGCCCAGAAGTAAGTAACAACTCCAATTGTTCAGTCACCTCATTGCGACACTCAGTTGCCCACTTTTTAACTTTTAGAGATTGCGAATCTAATTTCGGTGCGGCATACAATGGAGTTACTGCAAAAGATAAAACCATCAATAACAACAGTTGCTTACAAAAAAACTTCATAACATTATTCCTCCGAATCGCTAAAATAGTTACCTTTGCGATAGCTTCATTTTACATTTTCTCACCCAGCCTTACGGAAACTTCGCCCAGACTATTAGAGGAGAGTAACAATAGTAGTAATTACTTAAGTCTTTCTCATGATTAAGTCAAGAAAAATGTCCAACAATCTTTCCCGACACTTAAACCCTAAACAACTATATCGAGTAATCTGTACATGATAGATAGCTACTTCCTACGAGGTAAGCTACAATTAAGTATTGTCTAACTGCTTGGACCTACATATTTTGAAGGGGTGATCAATGAAAATTTTATTCTTACACGGTTTAGAAAGCGGTCCGCACGGCAAAAAATATCAAGCTTTAAAAAGGGCTTTTGGTGAAATCATCGCCCCAGATTGCACCGGCGTTATTGATGAAGAAAAACGCCTTAACATAATTCAGGCCACAGCTGATGCTTACAATGACAAATTTATCGTTGTTGGCTCAAGCATGGGTGGATTAATGGCAATGCTGTTTCAACAACAAAAACCAGAATCTGTTGCAGGGATGGTTCTGTGCGCACCTGCACTACACCGCTTGCCAGAAAGCACCTTCTCCTTTGATATGCTGCCGCCAACAATCGTGATCCATGGTTCCAAGGACAATGTCGTACCACTAAAAACTAATAGGCCTTTTGGCAGCCGGCTAATTGTAGTTAACGATGACCACAGCTTAAGAGGTAGTACCAGCAAAATTATCCATGAAGTGGAAAAATTGAAACTCAAGCTAGCAACTAAACAAGATTAAGCCATGTCACGTACATAACTCTGCGGCAATTCATAGGCGAAAGGTTTACCAACAGTCTTTGAAATTTAACGCACAATGCAATTTAATTACTACTGCGCTTTGGTAAAAGGACCCAAAGGCTACACTTTTGCTTCATCTTTCCAGCAATTTTTCCGGCAGCATCTCCCATTCCCCAGAAAAAATCGGCTCTAACCCTTCCTTTAATTGCGCCACCAACATCTTGAGCAACCATCAATTGCTGCAAAGGTAAGTCATTGCCAGGAAAGGTCGTATCAAGAAAAACAGGCGCTCCCAAAGGTACCGTGCGTGGGTCGACGGCTAAACTACGCAGTGCCGTTAACGGAATTCCGAGCGCACCAAGAGGGGACTTTATCTTTGCATCCAATGGGTGAAAAAAAACGTATCTGGGATTTTCAGCTAATAATTGTTCACCAAGTTCGGGGTTCTCCCTAACCCAATTAGCGATATTAACCCTCGACATTTGATCTCTGGTCATTACTTTTTGTTCCAGTAACAATTTACCAATAGATTGAAATGGGTAACCATTTTGATTTGCATAACCAACCATTACTTGTTCACCATCAGGCAATCGAATTAACCCCGAACCTTGAATATGAAGAAAAAACAACTCTACAGGGTCAGACAACCAGAATAACTCGGTGCCAGCGAGAGGGCTAGAGCTGCCATTTATTTCACCACGTTCATAGTACGGAACTACTCTATTACCAACCAAACGCCCACGTAACCGATAGTCATTCAATTCAGGATAGACATTATCTAGGTCGATTATCAATAAATCGTCTGGCTGACGATAAAGGGGGTAGCTATACTTTTCGGTC
>JADGED010000129.1:0-2707 GCA_016744555.1 Desulfuromonadaceae bacterium | reverse complement strand
TTCTGAACTTGCCAAGGGCTAAAATAGTTTTCAAAATACCTCCGCGCTGCGGGGTCATCTACGACATTGATTCTATTCGCAACCGAACAAACCTGTTGCCATTTTTTACGTTTACTCAGCGCACGGCAACTACGGCGAAAAGTTTCAAACGCCGCAAGTGGACGATCCAATTGCCAACCGCCAACACTATCCCATTCAACTTCAGTTAAAGCAGGAGACTTAATTTTGGGCACATCTACAACATCTGTTTTGCCCATACAACCGGCCAGAAACAAAATTATAATTATTGCAACAATAGTTTTCATTATTTAAGCCTGCCCCTTTCAAACTATCGATTAAAGCATATCTATAGGGTCGACATCAATTGTCAACGTGACCTGCTTTGGAACATTTTTAGTTTCACTCTCGAGCATAGTTAGCAAGTTACGTAGCTTACCACGAGCAGTTGATTTCAATAAAACCTGATAACGGGTTTTACCCCGTAATTTTGCCAATGGACAAGGGCTTGGACCAAGCACGTCTACGCCGTCAGCAACAGTAAACAAGTAGCTACAAAGTTCATTAGCAACCGCAGCGACTTGAGAAGAATTGTTGCCGGCAAAAACTAAATTTGCCAAAAAACCGCAAGGCGGGTAGCCCAACTCCTGTCGAAACGGCAGCTCCTGTTGGTAAAAATCATGATAGTCCTGCTGCGCTGCGCAAGTAAGAGCATAGTGCTCTGGATTATATGACTGTATATAAACCCTGCCACCGCCAGAATCTCTACCAGCACGCCCTGCGACTTGTGTAAATAACGAAAAACTGCGCTCACCTGAACGGAAATCTGGGAAATTTAAAACCGTATCGGCACCCAGAACACCGACCAAAGAAACTCCGGGAAAATCGTGCCCCTTAGCAATCATTTGAGTTCCAACCAAGATATCAATTTTACGTTCCATCATTGCCGTTATAATTTTCTTATGTGACCCCTTACGTGTCGTCGTATCTCTATCCATCCGCACAATGGTAGCAGCCGGAAACAGTTCATTTAACTCTTGCTCTAACTTTTCTGTCCCTGCGCCTTGAGGTTCAATATTTGCGCCATTACATTTACCGCATTGTTCTGGGACACTATTTGCATAATCGCAATAGTGACACCTTAATTGATTGTTATATTGGTGGTATGTGAGGGTAATTTCACAATTAGGACAATGAAAACTTTCGCCACAATCGGCACATAAAACAAACGGCGAAAAGCCCCGACGATTAAGCAGTAATAAAACTTGTTCGTCTTTTTCTAACGCTAACTCAATTGCTTCTTGTAACTCATTTGTTATTTCGCCTTCAAGAACCTGACCGCGTAAATCTACCACTTCTACACTGGGCAAATCACCATCATGCACACGCCGATCAAGAGATAAACGGCTTATCATCCCTTGCTCGCTTCGGTAGTAACTGGCAAACGATGGGGTTGCACTCCCCAAAAGTACGGGGCATCCATGCTGCTGCCCCAGCATTAGGGCCAAATCGCGACCATTATAGCGGAACCCCTCACCTTGCTTATAGCTCGACTCATGCTCTTCATCGACAATAATTAAGCCAAGGTTTTGAATCGGGGCAAATACAGCTGATCTTGCGCCGATAACAATTTGGACTTGATCACGAATAATTTCTCGCCACGCATCATAGCGTTCCCCTGCCGACAAACCACTATGCAATACAGCTATTCGACTACCACTAGCCTCAAATCGTGCGCGAAACCTAGCTACTAATTGTGGAGTAAGGGAAATCTCTGGAACCAGAACTAACACTTGCTTGTTAGCAGCCAAGCTCGCCGCAACTAAGTGTAGGTACACTTCAGTTTTACCACTGCCGGTAACACCGTGCAGCAAGAACCCAGCGAATTCACCATTTACTATAGTAGGCTTAACGCTACCAATAGCTAATTCTTGTGCCTCAGTCAGGGTCAGGTTTTTATCTTCTGGAAGTGTTTCTAGCAAGAATGGATCGCGTATTTTTTCTTGTTGTTGGGATGTCAAGCAGCCAAGTTCAACTAAGCGTTTTAAGACTGTCTGTGACGCTGAAAATTCTTTGGCAATTTGTGAATGGGTAACCGGTTCATTTGCACAGACATATGCAAGGATCTCTTTTTGTTTTTGCCCCTTTGGTTCGGCACTACAGTCAGTAGAGGTATATACCTGCTCGGTTAAAATTTTAGTGGTGTTTTTATCACTTCCTAGACCCGCAGGCAGAGCACTTCTAACGACTTGGCCGATGGGGTGACAGTAGTAATCTGCAGCCCAGCGTAGCAGCTTAATTAATCCCGCCGAGAGGAGGATATCTTTATCTGGCAAACCATTTATATCCTTTAAACCTTCAGCCTGACCCTCCCTTAGTGCTAGAATAAAGCCTATGGTTGTTCTACGACCAAACGGTATGTCAGTGCGCATACCTACTTTAACTGCAGCGACTAACGACTCAGGTACTCGATAAGAAAACAGCTGTTTAAGGGGAATGTTTACCGCGATATCAGCAATTAATTCAGCCAAAATATTTACCTACAACACATTTGTACATGTTTAAATTAACCACTTCGAAACTGGATATAATTCTCTTTTTACCAACGTCCTTTTAACCTAATGATAAAACTATATTGTGCAACTGGTCCATTTCATATGGCTTACTTAGCGCTGCAATAAATCCATATTCTTCATATCTTGCCATAATC
>JADGED010000128.1:2498-6917 GCA_016744555.1 Desulfuromonadaceae bacterium | reverse complement strand
AATTGGAGCAGGCAATAAGTAAACAGTGTCAGCAGAATTATATTTTGCTTGAAAATCGTAAAAACCACCCTTAGCTTCTATCTGAATTATCGGCAGCACCTCACCATTAACTACGGCAACGGTCAATTCTGCGCCATCGATAAACTCTTCGACCAGTACGGTACCATCTAAAATTGCTGCGGCCTCGATTCCAGCGGCCAAACTCTCTTTATCGCTAGCAATCGATATCCCCAGAGTTGAACCTTCTCGCGACGGCTTTACTACTGCTGGCAATTGCTCGCAGCGTTGTGCCAAATCAACCGTCGATTCTCCCGGACGAATATAATCAAACATTGGAGTTGACAACTGATGAAACTGTAATAACTGCTTGGTCAACACCTTATCAATCGCTGTACTTGAGGCCTGCACACCGCTGCCGGTATACGGAATCTGCAACATTTCCAGCAACCCCTGCACTCGACCATCCTCACCAAAACGTCCGTGCAATGCAATAAACGCAATTTCAATTCCAGCATCACTTAGCTTCTGCGGCAAATTATGATCTACATCAATAGCGACAGCATCGTATCCAAGCTGCTGCAGTGCTCGAAGTGCAGCGTTGCCTGTTTTTAGCGATATTTCTCGCTCAGCAGACAAACCGCCCAGCAAGACACCAATTTTTTTGGTTAGGAGTACTTCCCTACTTAAGCAACTCATCCCTGCACAACCTGCTGACTTAATTTATCTGCTAACAAGGTACAAACCTGATTTACATTTCCTGCGCCAAGACTAATAACCATATCGCCCGGTTCAACCATTGCTGCAACACAATCACTAGCCGCCTCAAGACTTCCACAGTAGGTTACCGACTTGTGTCCATGCTCGACGATTCCATGTGCCAACGACTCTCCGGTTGCCCCTTCAATAGGCTCCTCACCGGCAGCGTAAACATCGGTAACTATTACTTGATCGGCATGATAAAAGGCAGTTTGAAAGTCACTAAATAGCGCTGCTGTTCGGCTATAACGATGGGGTTGAAACACTGCTATTACTCGTTTGTTCCAGCTATTTTTGGCTGCTGACAACGTTGCCTTTATTTCTACGGGATGGTGCCCGTAGTCATCAACAATCATAATATTGTTGATTTCGCTCCGCACTTCAAACCGGCGCTGTAAACCGCCAAAATTCCGGAAGCCGCCGATAATAGTGGTCAGCGGTATTTCAAGTTCGTGTGCTACTGCTACAACCGACAATGCGTTCAGAACATTATGGCGTCCGGGCATCCGAAACGATATACGTCCCAACTCTTTGCCTTGAAAGAAAACGGTAAAACTGGTTCGCCCTTGGCGTTGCTGAATATCTTCGGCATAAAAATCGGCCTGGCTGCTAAAACCGTAAGTGGTAAAGCGTTTTTTAACTTCGGGGAGGATATCCTGAATATTGTTATCTTCAAGACAAAGTATCGCCCGGCCATAAAATGGCACTTTGTTGATAAAATCGATAAATATCTTCTTTATCTCTTCGATACCAGAGTAGTAATCGAGATGATCCTCGTCAATATTGGTAACCACAGCAATGGTTGGTGATAGATGCATAAATGAGCCATCCGACTCATCCGCTTCGGCGACCAAAAACTTACCCCGTCCCAATTTTGCGTTAGACCCGAAAGCATCAAGCTTACCACCGATAACCGCAGTGGGATCGACACCAGCATGTTGCAATACCACCGACATCATACTCGTAGTAGTGGTTTTACCGTGGGTTCCAGCAATGGCGATGCCATATTTCATTCGCATCAACTCTGCCAACATCTCAGCGCGTGGGATTACCGCTACGTGTTGGCGCAATGCTTCAACAACTTCTGGATTATCTTGCTTTACCGCCGTTGAGGTAACCACAACATCTACTTCAGCAATATTTTCGGCACTGTGACCGATGACAATCTCCCCACCTAATGCGGTCAGGCGCTTGGTCGTATCTGAGTCACGCAAATCGGAACCAGAAACTCGGTACCCTTGATTGAGGAGTAATTCGGCAATGCCGCTCATGCCAATACCACCGATGCCGATAAAATGGATTTTTTTAATCCGTCCGTACATACCCTAAGCTCCCTCTACCGTTGGTACGCCAAGAATTCTGCGTCCCTCATTCAGAACTTTTGCAGCAGCATCGGTAACCCCCAATTGCCGCCCTTGATCTGCCATTTGCTCCAACTCTTGCCTATCTGCCCATAGCTGTTTCACCGAAGCGGCTAATTGTTCCGCCGTCAATTTGTCCTGTGGCAACATTATTGCGGCACCGCAAGCAGCCAAAACTTTAGCATTAGCGGTTTGATGATCACCCGCTGCAAACGGAAACGGGACCAAAATTGCGGCTTTACCACAGGCGGTTAACTCTGCCAAACTTGTTGCTCCGGCTCGACAAACAACTAAACTTGCTGCACCGTAGGCACTTACCATGTCGTCAATAAATGGCACCACTTGCTGCGGGTCGAATCCGGCATCAATATAGGCTTGCCGCACCTGCTGAAATTCGTCATCACCAGTCTGATGAATAATTTCTGGTTTTTCTCCCCAGGTTGCTAGCAATGGCAACATTTTTACTACCGCTTGGTTGATCGCTCTTGCCCCACGACTACCGCCAAATATCAACAATTTCCCTGGATCAGGGAGTGTTGTTACTGCTGCATCCAATCCCCGTCGCAGTGGGTTACCAGTTACTACAGTTTTGGCTGGGTCAAAATTCCTACATTTATCATCATAGGTAAGGCAAACTAACTGTGCCCATTTACCCAACAACTTATTACTTAACCCCGGCACAACATTTTGCTCATGAATTAGATATGGGATTCCGGCCATTTTTGCTGCCAGTAATACCGGAACTGACGCATAACCACCAACGCCAATAACTAAATCAGGTTTAAACCTGGTAAGTATCTTTTTCGCTTGCCCCAAACTCTTAAACAATTTGGGAACCATTTCCAACTTGCCCCGCCAGCCACGACCAACGACACCAACCATATCTACTGTCGCTAGAGGTAAGCTAAGCTTTGGCAACAGTCGTTGTTCCAACCCACGCTTAGTACCGACAAACAAAACCGCTGCTTGCTCATCTTGCTCCAATAGCAATTGCGCTAATGCAACCGCTGGAAACAAATGGCCTCCGGTACCGCCACCGGCAAGTAGAAGCCTCACTTTACTTGTCCATTCGAGCTGGAGATATTTAACAATATCCCTACCGCAATCAGGCTCGCCACCAAGCTGGTTCCACCGTAGGAGACAAACGGTAACGCCAACCCTTTAGTTGGCAATAAACCAAGGCAAACAGCTAAATTAACAAACGCTTCCAATCCAAGGAGGACACTCATCCCAAAAGCTAAGTTACGACCAAATGGCTCCTGACACTGCAAGGCGATGCGAAAGCCGCACAGCACCAATAACAAAAACATCGCTGCGACAATTAGGGTACCTACCAATCCAAGCTCTTCGCCGATAACCGAATAAATGAAATCGGTATGGGCTTCGGGCAAATAAAATAATTTTTGTTCGCCAATCCCTAGCCCTTGCCCAACAATTCCCCCCTTACCAAAGGCAACTAAACTCTGGATAATCTGAAAGCCAGTATCAAATGGATCGTCCCATGGATCTAAAAAAGCCATAATCCGCCGGCGCCGATAGTCTACCTGCATAATTAAAAAGTAGAGTACCGGTACCGCCATAAGCACTGTTGGTAAGATGTAAAGCCAGCGCACTCCAGCAACTACCAACATAGACAGTGCGACACCGGCAACAATCATTGCACTACCGAGATCTGGCTGTTTGTAGAGCATCCCTAGCAACACCGCTAGAACCATGATGTAGGGGAGGTAACCTTTAGTAAACGAGCGAACTTTCTCTTTTTTTCGGGTTAACGAATGGGCTAAGTACAGCACCAGCGCTAACTTTACCAACTCGGCCGGTTGCAACGTTAAACCAGGTAAGCGTAACCAACGCATGGCACCACCAACACGAACTCCGAGCCCGGGAACAAACAATAATCCCAGCAAACAAATGCTTGCCAACAACGAGATAACCGCCAATTTACGCCAGTTGTGATAATTAAAATATGTTGCTACTACCATCATGGCGAAGCCGATTACTGCATAGACCATCTGCCGCTTGAGAAAATAAAACCCATCGTGAAAGCGATCTGCTGCCATAATGGCAGACGATGAATAGACCATCACCACCCCAATACAGGTTAGTGATACAGTCAACAGAAGTAATGAGCTATCAAAGTCGCGGCGCAAATCCATTAGCGACCCTCCGGCAATAAATGAACTAAGCGTTCGAACTCGTTGCCTCGAACTTGATAATTTTTAAACATATCAAAGCTGGAACAAGCTGGTGACAACAAGACACTGTCTCCGTCATTTGACAGATCTCTTGCCACGATGACAGC
>JADGED010000128.1:0-2488 GCA_016744555.1 Desulfuromonadaceae bacterium | reverse complement strand
AGTAATTTCTGCTGCCAGTTGCACGGCAGCGGCAAGATCGGCAACTTTTTTAATTTCACAACTACCGGCTAACGCTGCCGCCATTTTGTCTGCAGCGGCACCTATCAGTAATAAGCAATCAACTTTTTGCTCCAACAATGGGCGCAACAAAGTGTAATCACCACCTTTGTCGGTTCCCCCAGCAATCAATGTTACTCCGGCAGTTAAACCCGACAAGCTCTTCTGCACGCTACCAACGTTTGTCCCTTTAGAATCGTTGTACCAAGTAACGCCATCTAAGTGTCGTACCAACTGCATCCGATGCTCTAGTCCAGTAAAAGCACAGACGGCATCCCATGCAAGCTCAACTGGGCAACCTTGCAACAACGGCGGGATCATTGCTGCCATGGCATTTTCAATATTGTGTTCCCCAGCTAATTGTAATTTGGCTAGTGGCAGTTGAACATCGGCACCATTCCAATTCCACACTAGTTTGTCACCGAGACGCATCATGCCATCCACCATGCGACCGCGCGCCGAAAACCAAACTTTTGTAGCTTTGATTTCTGCTGCGTAGCGGCACACTTCGGGATCATCAGCATTTAGTACCGCAAAATCGGTTGCCGTCATATTACGAAACATTTCCATTTTAGCTTGATAGTAACTTTGGAGATCTGCATAACGATCAAGATGGTCGGAGCTTAAATTAAGGAGCAACGCGATAGTAGGGTGAAGCTGCTCAATTGTCTCTAGTTGGAAAGATGACAGTTCCACTACGACACTTGCGTAATCGTCTCCGCAGGCTTCTACCAACGGTGTTCCGAGGTTGCCACCCAAAAAGACCTTTTTGCCCCACGCTGAGATTATCTCTCCAATCAGCGTTGTAGTTGTAGATTTACCGTTTGTTCCAGTTACACCAATAATAGGCACATCAATTTCGCGAGCAGCAATTTCGACTTCACCCAACAATGGAATCCCACACGAAGCTGCCAGTTTTAATGGTTTACAATCTAGGGGGACGCCTGGACTTACCGCAATCATGTCGGCTTGTTCAAACAGTTCTAACGTATGGCCACCCAAGTCATAGCGAATGGGTAAACCGTTAAGCGATTCGATATTGGCGATTTGTTCCCGCTGACGTAAATCGGAGATTGCGACCATTGCCCCACGGGCAACCAAAAACCGCACTAGTGCCTGACCACTTTGGCCGGCACCAATTACAACAATTCGCTTATTTTGAAAATCTTGTTTCATCGCAACTTCAATGTTGAAAGTGCTATCAATGCCAGCACAATGCTAATAATCCAGAAACGGACAATAATTTTAGGCTCCGGCCAACCTTTAAGTTCAAAATGGTGATGGATTGGTGCCATCCGAAACACTCGACGTCCCCAATAGCGGAAGGAAATTACCTGCACAATTACCGACAATGCTTCGATAACAAAAATGCCGCCGACAATTACAAGGACAAATTCGTTTTTGGTAATTACGGCAATTGTTCCTAACGCTCCACCAAGAGACAAGCTTCCGACATCCCCCATAAATACTTGCGCCGGATAAGTATTAAACCAGAGAAACCCAAGTCCAGCACCTACCATGGCACCACAAAGAATGGCTAATTCACCGGCACCTTGCACCCCGACTATTTGTAAATAGTTAGACAGCTTGGCATTACCAACGAGGTAGGACAGCAACAGGAAAGTTCCCGCCGCAATAATCATTGGACCAATCGCTAAACCATCGAGACCATCGGTTAAATTAACCGCATTACTTGAGCCGACAATTACCAAAGTGGCAAACAAGATATAAAAAACACCAAGATCTGGGTTTACGTTTTTAAAAAATGGCAAACTCATGTGGGTATCAAAATTGCCACTTGTATAAAGCAGCACCATTGCACCGACGGCAATCAGTATTTGCCAAAACATTTTTTGCCGGGCAGAAATACCGTCACTGTTTTTCCGCACTACTTTTAGGTAATCGTCAATAAAGCCAATTGCCCCGTAGCCGGTAGTGACCAACAAGGTCACCCAGATATAAAGATTAGTCAGGTCGGCCCAAAGCAGCGTTGGCACAATTATCGCCAATAAAATCAGGGCACCACCCATAGTTGGGGTCCCCTCTTTAACAAAATGTGACTCGGGACCAACTTTTCGAATTGATTGACCAATTTGCAACCGCTGCAATGTTGCTATCAACCATGGGCCGAGCATAAAAGAAATTAATAGTGCGGTAATGGTGGCGTAAATAGTCCGAAACGTGATGTAACGAAATACGTACAGCACGGAATAATCGGTATGGAGAGGATATAAAAGATGATATAGCACCAGACAGCTCCTATTTCTCGTCCATTGTTGTTGTAGCCATACGTAAAGCTTCAGCAACCCGTTCTAAGCCAACTCCACGCGAACCTTTAACCAATATTTTGTCACCAGAACGTTGCTGCTGCTGCAAAAACGCTATGGCAGCAGCGGCATCATCCAATTCAACTATTTGTGCTGACTTCATC
>JADGED010000127.1 GCA_016744555.1 Desulfuromonadaceae bacterium | reverse complement strand
AGGTTTGGCTGATGGTTACTTTGTTATCCCTTACACCATCGCCCCTTACTTGGCCTCATTGACTCCTGGTGAAGTTAAAGAAGATCACCCTGAGTTCAAGAAGTCGGTTGAAGATGTTAAGGGTAACATTGACAAAATGTTGTCAATCAAAGGTAAGAAGACCGTTAGTGAACTTCACCGTGAGCTTGGTAGTGTCATGTGGGAAGACGTCGGTATGGCAAGAAACGATGCCAGCTTGAAAAATGCATTGAAGCGTATTCCTGAAATTCGTGACGAATTCTGGAACAATGTCAATGTTACCGGTGATGCTGGTGAGTTGAATCAGCAGATCGAAAATGCTGGTCGTTTAGCCGATTTCCTTGAGTTTGGCGAGATGATGGCTACTGATGCTCTTCACCGTGAGGAATCATGTGGTGGTCACTTCCGTACTGAGCATCAGACCGATGATGGTGAAGCGATGCGTGATGATGAAAACTTCTGTCACGTTGCTGCTTGGGAATTCAAAGGGGTTGGCAAAGCACCAGAATTGCACAAAGAGCCTTTGAAATTCGATAACTGTAAACTTGCCGTGAGGAGCTACAAATAATGAACCTTACTTTGCATGTATGGCGCCAAAAGGGGCCACAAGATAAAGGCAAGCTGGTTACTTATCCAGCTAACAATATAAGCGCAGACCAGTCATTTCTTGAGATGCTCGATGACGTTAATGAAGAGCTGATCAAGGCTGGTCAAGACCCAATTGCTTTTGACCACGATTGTCGTGAAGGTATTTGCGGCATGTGTTCACAAGTCATTAACGGTCGTCCACATGGACACGAAGAGAGAACTACTGTTTGTCAGCTGCACATGCGTCAGTTTGATGATGGTGATGAAATCTTTATTGAGCCATGGCGAGCAAAGGCTTTCCCAATTCAGAAAGACTTGATCGTTGACCGTGCTGCTCTTGACTCAATTATGCAGGCTGGTGGTTACTCTTCATGCCACACTGGCGGTGTTGCTGACGGTAATGCTATTTTGATTGGTAAGCCAACTGCTGATTACGCAATGGACGCTGCCGAGTGTATCGGTTGTGGTGCATGTATTGCTGCATGTCCAAATAGTTCAGCAATGCTATATACCAGTGCTAAAGTTGCCCAGCTTGCTAGTTTGCCACAGGGTAAGCCAGAAGCTCGTGCACGGGTTCAAGCTATGACCCAGGCGATCCTTGATGAAGGATTTGGTAACTGTACTAATCACTACGAGTGTGAAGCTGCTTGTCCTAAGGGAATTAGTGTCAAGTTTATCGCTAAGCTCAACCGTGAATACTTAAAGACGTTAGTACCTACTACTACCGTTTAATAGGTTGATAGTTTAAAGTTTTATATTTTGTTGTTAGGGCGAATCTTCGGATTCGCCCTTTTTTTATATATGCTTTAACAAGAGAATGGTAAGGTTGTTGCTCGGGAAATGACTGTTGTGTTCGTGAAAGTGTGTATTGATGGCTAATTGGTTTTCGAAACTTACAAGATCTAGGCAGCAGAATCCTCCTTTGACAGATTTAAATGAGGCTATAGATTCATTGCCGTTTAGGTTAGAAAAAGTAAGTGATCTAATCTCTGCTGATCGTATGCATGTCTTGCAGCAATTTCGTCAGGTAGTTGAAAGTCAACTTGAAATAATACGTCTTGCCCTTAATGCTAATTCAGTAGTCCTGCTATGGTCAGGCCCCGCAAATGGAAATATTTCTACGTATGCATTTTCTAGTGTCGGTTCCGATGTTGTTACTGGTAGTTACCCGGTTGGTGCAGGTATCTTTGGAGCACTAAAAGATTGTTCCGAAATTACGTTATCTCCTTATGGCTCAAATTCTCCCTCTATACCATATTACCGAAATACTATTAATGTTGGGGCTTTTATTGCCCAAAATGTTTATTGTGGTGATCAAAATATACAGACTTCAGGTGATAGCGGTATCTTGTGTGCTGATCGTAATTCCGTTGAGGCTTGGTCTGCAGCAGAAAGGCAGATTCTCGACAAGGCTGCTCAACATATAGCTAAGTGCTTAGCTATTTCTCGTGATTTGCTATTAACCGATGTTGAACGTAGGGCGCTACAGCTCGTATTTAATGGTTTGCGTACTTTGAATTCTGCTCTTGATATGCAGTCTGTGTATGAAGCAGCTTGTAAATCATTAGGGTTTGTCGTGCAGTCTGATCTGGTAGCTATCAGTTTGATTGATGGTGAAAATCACGAGATTCATTATTTAGAGGGTCATTGTACCAGTACTGTTTTACATCAGCGCTTTAAATTGGCAGATTCTATTGTCGGGCAGGCAGTAAAGTACCGTTGTATCTTACCAGAACGTGCCTCTAGCATAGGGCGAGCACCGGTTGTAAACGGTTTGAAGCTTTTTGATCTATATCAATCAGTTTTGGTTGTTCCGCTGTATCAAGAAGATACCCCCGTTTCTGGGGTGTTGATAGTTGCGGCACGTGCAGAGAATCAATTTGCACGTAATTGTCCGGAAATGCTAGAAATGATAGCTGCGCAGGTTGCTATAAAGGTAGATCTTGCCCATTCGCATGAGCAGATTCAACAAATGGCGATAACTGATCCGTTAACTGGTATTGCGAACCGACGGGCATTTAAGCGCGGGTTTGCGGCGATGCATGAACGTGCCAAGCGTCGAAATGGTAAATTTAGTTTGATTATTTGTGACATTGATTTGTTTAAACGGATAAATGATGTTTATGGTCACCCTTTCGGTGATCAAGTTATACAGCAGGTGGCTAACCAGCTTGCTGATGTGGTTAGAGTTGGTGATTTGTCGGCCCGGATTGGTGGCGAAGAATTTGCTATCCTCCTTGAGGATACTGGACTTGCTGGCGCAATGGATGTAGCTGAAAGGCTGCGTAAAAATGTTGAAAATCTGAAACTTTCATTTCAGGGAGAAACCGTTCCAGTTACCATCTCATTAGGAGTAGCTGCCTTTCCCGCTGACACAGATAATCAAGAAAAATTATTAAATTATGCCGATCAAGCACTGTATCGGGCAAAGAAAAATGGAAGAAACAGATCCGAAAATTGGGGGAGTTGTGTTTGATCTTTTTATTTAAGAGGTGTGATCAATTTCTTTGGCATATATCCACAAAAAACGGGAACCAGCAGTTAGCTGAGTTCCCGTTTTGTTTTTAAATTTTGGTGGAGCTACGCGGGATCGAACCGCGGACCTTTTGACTGCCAGTCAAACGCTCTCCCAACTGAGCTACAGCCCCACTACAGTGGCGATTTATAACAAAGCAGTTGCTAAAGTGTCAATAACAAAAAACATTTATGTATGGTTGTTCATTGATTAAATCTCGTGGTAAACTTCCGTGCGCAAAATTGCCATCTCTACGAAGAGGATATCCCATGAGCGAACGACACAATTTGCTGCGCTCCTTGCCAGCAATTGATCGCATTTTACGTGAGCAAGTATTACAAGAGCTACTCCAACAGTTGCCGCAAGAAGTTTTATCTGAGGCAGCGCAAGATTTGATCGCAACGTTGCGACAGGAAATTCTTGAAACGGGAAATGCCATCTCTCCAGAACGCTTGCAACCAGAAAATTTAGCTGCAAAGGCTGCAGTTAAATGTCGGCAATTGTTGCAGCCATCATTACGTAAAGTCATTAATGCTACCGGAACCCTGCTACATACAAATTTAGGTCGTGCACCGCTTTCGCCCCAAGCATTGCGGGCAATCAATGATGTTGCAGCTGGCTATTCAAACCTTGAAATTGATCTCGATACTGGCCGTCGTGGTGAGCGCTTTAGTCATGTTGAAAGTTTATTGACTCGGTTGACTGGAGCAGAAGCGGCGCTGGTAGTGAACAATAACTCAGGGGCGGTTTTGTTGGCCCTCACTGCATTAGGTAAAGGCCGTGAGGCAGTAGTGTCACGCGGTGAACTAGTTGAAATTGGTGGCGCATTTCGGATACCTGATGTGATGGAAGCTGGGGGGGTGATTTTACGTGAAGTTGGTTCTTCTAATCGCACCCATCTTCACGACTATCAAAAGGCAATTAACGACAACACCGAAATCTTACTTAAGGTGCATACCAGCAATTACCGTATCGTCGGATTTACCAAAGAGGTAACGGCAACTGAATTGTTACCACTGGCTCGGGAAAAAGATCTGATCTTGATGGAAGACCTTGGTAGCGGTTTGTTAATCGATCTCAGTACTTATGGCCTGGAGCGTGAACCAACCGTCCCTGAAGTGGTCAAGGCTGGAGTAGATGTTATAACCTTTAGTGGCGATAAGTTGCTTGGTGGACCGCAAGCGGGAATTATTGTTGGGCGCAAAGATTTAATCCAAAAACTACGTAAGCACCCTTTGGCTCGGGCATTACGGATTGATAAATTAACTTTAGCAGCCCTTGAATCGACATTACAGTTGTATTTAAAACCCGAGCAGGCATTGCAAGAATTGCCGGTGCTAAATATGTTTACGGCAGCTGCAGAAGAGCAGCAGCAACGCTGTCAGCACCTTTTTGAGCAGTTGCAGGCAGCAGGGTTGGCAGCTGAAGTTAAATTGATAGAAGACGTTTCGCGCGTCGGTGGTGGTGCTATGCCGCTGACCGAATTATCTGATTGGGCGCTGGAGATTAATCCCCATTCTGGCCGAGCAGCAGAGCTAGCAAAACAGTTACGTACTTTTTCTCCTGCCGTTGTTGTTCGGGTGCAAAATGATTGCTTATTGGTCAATGTGCGGGCGGTATTTGCCGAAGAAGAGGCGTTGTTAGCGCAAATTTTGATCTCCGTACTCAAGGCAAAGGATTAATCGTGGCAGAGTTGGGACATTATATTATTGGTACTGCTGGGCATGTTGATCACGGCAAGTCTGCATTGATTAGAGCCTTAACTGGGATTGAAACTGATCGGTTGGGCGAGGAACAAAAACGGGGCATTTCCATTGAACTAGGTTTTGCCCCTCTCGACCTTGGTGATGGACAAATTGCCGGGGTAGTTGATGTCCCTGGGCACGAAAAATTTATCCCCCAAATGCTTAGCGGTATTGCCGGAATTGATCTGGTGTTGTTGGTAATTGATGCCAACGAAGGGGTTATGCCACAGACCCGTGAACACTTGCAGATAATGGAATTACTCCAAGTTAAAAATGGAATTCTGGTTCTCTCTAAATCTGATTTAGTTGAACCCGATTGGCTCGATATTGTCGAAGAGGAGATCCGCGAGCAAGTTGCTGGAACCTTTCTCGAAAAAGCTCCTTGTTGCCGGGTGTCTTCCATTACCGGGGCAGGATTGCCAGCGTTGATGGATACCATTCGTGAGCAACTACAACGGGTTCCTGTCCGCGATTCTAGTGGTGCCGTGCGATTACCGGTGGATAGATGTTTTAGTATCAGTGGTTTTGGTACGGTAATAACCGGAACCTTGAGCAGTGGCAAAATTAATACCGGTGATACGTTGGAAATTTTACCGGCGACAGTTAGTGCCAGAGTCCGTGAGATTCAAGCACACGATCAAGCAGTTGATGAGGTTGTTGCGGGGCAACGAGTAGCGTTGAATCTTTCCGGGGTAAATCGTGATCAACTACCACGTGGTTCAGTTATTGGTACCCCTGGCCTGTTTCGCACCAGTGATAGAATTGATGTCCGCTTAAATCTACTTGCAGATGCGCCCCGGCCAATAAAATTCCGCAAACCAGTTCATTTGCACCTTGGTACCGGTCGTAGTGTCGCAAAAGTGGTTTTGCTCGATCGTGACGAACTTGCGCCCGGTGAAGAAGCGTTAGTGCAGTTGGTTCTTGATCGTCCTTTGCTCGCTTATCGAGGGGATCGCTTTATCGTTCGGTCTTATTCGCCGATGGTAACAATTGGTGGCGGTATGGTTATTGATACTGAACCGCAAAAGCACAAACGTTTCCGTAACGAAGTGACCAAACGGTTAAATGATCTCGCTTCTGGTGATCTTGGTTTTTGGTTACAAAAGTTAGATGAGTTGAAAGTTGCCCGTCTCCGGGAATTGGAAAAACAGACCGGTACTGGGCGTGAACAGCTGCTGCAAGGGCTAGAAAAGCTCAAAACCGAAGGGGAAGTAGAACTACTGGCGGAACAATGGGTAACTGCTGCAAGGGTGCGTAGTTGGAAGCAACAAATGCCGCAAATAGCTGGTGATTACCAGCTAAAGCATCACCTTTGTCACGGTATCCCCAGGGCTACGCTGCAATCCCAGTTAGCAGATAATTTGGCGCCGAAAGCATTTGAGGTGTTATTACAATGGGCATTAGAAGAGAAAGTCATCAAGCAAAATGGTGATTTGATTGCCACAATTGATTGGCAACCGCAGCCGACAGCAGAAGAACTACAGATTTTGGAAAAGCTTGAATCTTACTTCCGTACTAGTGGCTTTCAAGTTAAGAATAATAAGGACGTTTTGCTGCAGCTAGGGTTGGAAGGGCTAGATAGTGAAGTTTATTTTTCTTATTTGGTTTTAGAGGGTTCTCTAGTGCGGTTAAATAACGAGAGTTCTTTGCATATGGAGTGTTACCAACAAGCTAAGAAAGCGTTGGTTGATATTTTTGCGCAACAAGATACTATGAGTTTGGCAGAATTTCGCGATAAGGTTGGTAGTGGTCGTAAGCAAGTACAGGCCTTATTGGAATTGTTTGACAGCTGCAAATATACCCGTCGAGTTGAGGATAAGCGGGTTGCTTGGCAATTGCCAATTTGACCAGCACGAGCATTTTTTTTGTATTGAACCAAGCCGCCAGCTACTTTTTTGTATTTGGTGGCTTTGTTGTTTATGGCTGACAGCTTATAGCATCGTCGACATTTGATAGTCCTATCATCGCCTAGTTATTCCATCCTTTTTTATTATCACTCTAACTAAAACTCCGTAAACAATATGAACAAAATAGTCATTATAAACAAAGTGGTTGTAGTCAAAAGTGTTATGAAAACGGTGGTTATAATAGTTATTAGGAGTGAGTTGTATTAGCG
>JADGED010000126.1 GCA_016744555.1 Desulfuromonadaceae bacterium | reverse complement strand
ATATCAAACTATCTTATTTTCCAGAGTTCCGGATTGATACGCAGCTATATTGGCAACCGCTACCGCCATTAACCGTTGGCGTGCAGCAATCGTTGCCCAAGCGATATGGGGGGTAATGATACAGTTTGGTGCAGTAAACAACGGATTATCCGCCACAGGAGGCTCCTGTGCCATAACATCGGTAGCGTAACCGCCTAAATAACCTTCAGTTAGGGCTTCGGCAACAGCGCATTCATCTATTAATTGGCCACGTCCAGTATTTATCAATAAAGCGCCCTGCTTTATCCGCGCTAAACGTGCCGTATTGACCAAGTTTTCAGTCTCTGGTGTTAACGGGCAGTTAAGGCTAATTACATCTGCTACTGAGAATATTTTATCAATATCAACAAACTCAAAATTGCTATCCTGCCGATATTTATCTGGGTTGGCAGTATGTAATAACACCTCCATCCCAAAAGCTGAGGCAATTCGTGCCACCTGTTGCCCAATTTGACCATAACCAACAATTCCAATGGTTTTTCCCGCTAATTCAATTAGTGGCGTAGCGGTAAAGCTAAAATCGACACAATTAGTCCACTCGTCTTGGCGCACTCGCTCTGAATGGATACCAACATGCTGGGTCATCTCTAGCAATAAAGCAAAAACCATCTGTGCTACCGAGTTAGTGCTGTAGCCTGGAACATTGGTCACTACAACCCCCTGTTGCTTTGCCGCAACTAGGTCGACAACATTCACTCCGGTCGCAAGGACCCCAATATATTTAACCTCGGGAAGTGCCGCTAAAGTTGTTGCCGATAGAGGAGTTTTATTGGTGAGGATAATTTCAGCACCAGCGGCACGCTTAATGATTTCATCGACATGGGTACGTGGATAAACGACACAGTTCCCAAGCTCTTTTAATTGGGCCCAATCTAAATCACCGGGATTTAGGGTATAACCGTCTAAAACAACTATTTTCATCTTTAATCCTTCTGCGCTCCGCCACCAAATAGTGCCGACAATGCTTGTTTCTCTTCCACGGTGACATTGTCTACCCGCTCTATCTTGGCGTGACAAACCCTATTACGCCCACTCTTTTTTGCTTCATATAGATATTCATCAGCCCGTTTAACTAGCTCATCCACCGAAATATCAGTCATATCAGTATAAGTAGTTATCCCCAAACTGATCGTCATTTGCAGTGACTTGCCATCAACAGCGAGGGGGTTGGTTTCGACTTCGCGACGAATTCTTTCCGCCACTGGTACACTAGCTGCCAAATTGGTGTCGGGCAAAATTATAGCAAATTCCTCCCCACCATAGCGGCACGGGGTATCTAGTCTACGTACCGCCTGCTGTAACAATTTGGCCAGGTGCTTTAACGCTTGATTGCCAACCTCATGCCCCCATTGATCATTAACTTTTTTGAAAAAATCTATATCTAGCATTATCAGAGAAGTGGGCTGCATACTGCGCTGGGTACGTTCGATCTCTTGACCAAGCTCTTGTACAAAAAAACGATAATTAGCTAATCCAGTTAAGGTATCGGTGCGCACCAAGTTTGAAAGTTCATCTAAATTTTCGCGCAGTTCAGAAACTTCAGCCACCAATGGGCAGCAAGTCTCACCGACAGGACAAACGGGGGTGGGCAGTGACGATGAATGCGAATCTTCCAAAAGGTTATCCATGTAATATTTATAGCAAATATCCAACCATAATCAATCCTACTTACCGATTAATAGGCCGGGCGATATTAGCTTTAATTTAGCGCCGCAGAAAGTTCAGTGCTCTGTTCTAATGCCTGCTCAATCAGAGGGAATATTGTATTGTTGTCTTGCTTATATAGATCACTTGCCATCTTAGCCAAATAGGTAGCAGTGTCACTATCATTATTTTCTCGCATCATTGCAGAAAGTTTCACCGAAAGAGGGATTTCATTATTAGTTAACTCATGGTGCTCAGCAATCCCAACAATTAATTCTGGCGGGAACCCCCAATGCTCGGCCATTTTAGCTCCAAGAGTTGGATGATCAACCCCAAACAACTCTAACTCCATTTCAGCAAGGTTAATATCTTCCTCTTGCCACTGCTGGTACAGGGCACGATAACGGGCTCCCTCACGGTTTACCAGCATCGGAATTGCCATATTTTGCAATAAAGCAAGGGTGAATACATCACTTTGATTATTGGGATGCAAAGTACTAGCTAAAGCTCTTGCTACCGCCGCCTGTTTCGATGCCATTTGCCAGAAGTGGGCGATATCAAACCATTTTGCCTCATCATTAATAGCAAGGTTATTTTTAACCGCAACCGACAACACCAAAGACTCTAAGCGTCCACGACCCAGTAAATTTACTGCATGTTTAATATTGCTGACCTTGCGTGACAAACCAAACGCTGCAGAATTAACCGTTTTCAAAACTCGAAGGTGAAGACCTGGATCAAGCTCTAAATCTACAACTAGCTCGTTCACTCCCACCTCTGGGTTTCGAAGTTTTCCTAAGATATTAACCACCGCTGCGGGAAAACTGGGGATATCAAACTCTTCGAGTCTGACACTTGGTTTCTTTTTTTTCCGAAAAGTAAAACCCATTGTTAATATCAATCTCCACGCCGTGCGAGTTTATTGGAAAAAATCGACAGCAATCCACCCAACATAATATAACCAATTGAAACTTCGGTCATCACAACTATTTGTCCACCTATGCAATTGGGGGCGACATCACCAAAACCAAGGGTAGTTAAAGTTACAACACTAAAATATAACGGTGATAAAACGGTCTGGTAATCTCCATAGTCAATACCAACCAAAGTGTATATACCCGCAAACAGAATTAACAACAGACCGATGCAGCAACACCAACGAAACATACTGCGCCCACAGTCACAAGTCCATAGCCATGGGTAGTAAAGTATACCGGTAAGCTTGCTATAGGTACGAAACTCTTTGATAAAATTTTGATCTACTATTTCTCGGCGCATCAAATATGCGCCTGAAAAATTAACATCCCTAATATCAACCCCAATCCAAGTTGCCGATTTAAACTTCCGCATCATCCGTAACCGTGCATGGCGTAAATCAGCATTGGTAAAGTTGGCTTTATGTATAATTGAAAGCGAGAGCTCTGCATGCCGCAAATCAGCTTCGGTAAAATCAGCTCCGCTTAAATTAGCTTCACGCACGCGGCAATGGTGCATGTTGGTACAACTCAAGTTAGCGTTTTCCAGGTTCGCCTGAGTTAGGGTTGCACGCTCAAGATCTGCCCTAAACATGCTAGCCTTACTTAAATTAGCTCGACCAAACCCAGCCCGCTTACACCGCGCCCCATCAAAATTTGCCCCTTCGAGGTTAGCAGTAGAAAACTCAGCATTTTCCAAGTTAGTATCTTGTAAATTGGCGCCACGTAGATCGGCATTAAACAGTTTAATCCCACTTAGGTCTCGCCCCGACAAATCGACATTGCGCAAATCAGCGCCACTTAAATTTGCTCCACGCAAATCATCGGTTGCCAAGATACCTTTTTCTTGTAACTGCTGAAGATCAAATGACGGCATAAAATCCCTGTAAACCTAAACCTTAAATGGTCCCATGATGAAACCTATTCAATGAAATAACCAGCGATACGCCAGTGCTTATCTTCTTCTAACATCACCGTTACCGTTTCCACCAAATGATCCTTATTCGCAAATTGCGAATCAAAATGGTAAACCATATACTCACCTACGGGGATACTATCACCAACATTATTAGTGTAAGTATAATCCTTCTGTTTTCGATCGATCAACGCTCCGGCTACGGTACGCACCGCAGCAAGTCGCTTGCTCCAAACCGGTTCCTCTACTTCATTTTTTAAATAGGCAGAACAGGCATCCCAACTTTCCTGATATTTCCCCGCATCTACCAGTGAGAAAAATTCTGTGGCAGCAACCGATGATTTATCGAGACGCTCTTGGTCAGGTTTGCGGCTAAAAGAAGGATAGAAAATAATTACTAAAGCAATTATAGCTAAGAATATATGAACACGATATTTTCTCGGTATCACGGATAAACCTCCAAATTAAAAACTGCATAAAATTAATCTTATTACTATAAGCGCTATCCTTGAGCAGGGCAATCAATCTCGCACATAAACCATCAATATCGCCTGCCAACTATCTATGCTAAACCTTTTTGATAATTAAACTTACTACTCCCTTTCGGATCATAGCAGCGCTTTACGGCATCTAACACATGCTTGCCATCTTGGCTAAAGGCTCCAAGGTGGGAAAGATCAATAATGAAATTATGGCACCCAGATTGTTCTAACTCAGGCATATTGGCGATAAAAGAAAAATCGGTTTCACTGTTCAGCCATGTTAGCCCTTGGCGTGGTTGCACGCGATAAGCATCACCGCTGTCGGAAAGTACCGGATTATCGGCACGAACATTTTTGATCTTAATGCGCGAAGTTAACAATGGCACACTAGCGTAGGCAGTCATTGCCGTTGGTATAGGTAATTGATGACGAAGGATATCGGTAAGGTTATTACGATCGTCTTCAATGTAAAGTTCTGCCTCTATTATTCCTAACTCTGCCAATGCTGAAATAGCCTGACTGTTTAAAGCAAAAAGGCGAAAACTACTTTGTAGTCTTACCCCAGCAACCTTATCAAACAGTGGAAAGTGGCCAAGGTTGTTAAGGCGAAAATTGGTAAATCCAGCTTGCGCCAATTGCCTTATTGCGTTTCGGCTGTCTTGCCAATCTTTATCAAAAATAATAAACGGCAGATCCCAAACCACCTGCGCAGATCGACGGATCAACTTGTTAGCATGTTGCAAATTTTGCCCAGTCAACGGCAGCATAATTTTATCTACTGCTTGATCGCGCAAAATATGTTGATCACGAGAATCACGCAGCTGCACGCAAACTTGTCGCTTCCCTGCAGGTGGAAACCGTTGCGGCAACAGGGCTGCTCTAGCACTTTGGACATGATCAATTCGCTGGCGTTGCTTTAACGGCTGCCGACACTGACGCAGCTGCGAATACAGGTCGCGACGTACTTGTTTCAATTGTTTCGGTGGAATTACAATTTCTGGAATGGTGCCACATTCGAGTTTACCTAGAATAAATGGCTCACCAGCGGTAGCATCAAATGCTTGGCGTAAAATTTGAGCGCTAATCCCCTGTTCTTGGGCAAAGAAACTATCTATATTAAACTGAAACTGTTCTGTTTCTGCACCAATGGTTGCATCTATAGTTAAAGTTGGAGGCTTGATATCTAGCTGTAAATCTACCGTTTCCGCCGGCGGGGCAATATTAGCTAACTTACGCTGACAGACACTGTCGCTGAGAGAATAGGCGCTCGGTGAAGAGACCATATAAACACTATCGCCAACGTTAAACTGATTTATAAATGTCGACGGAACGGTAACCAAGCTACCTACCGGAACACTATCGACACTTTTTTTACCCAAGCGCAATTGCCGGATGGTAAACGCAGTACCACTTTTATCCTGCGCTGGCTGTACCCGCAGTCGTGCGCCAAGCTGCAAAGAAACTTTAGTAGTAAAGCTTATTTCCCCGCCATGAACTCGGCTTATTTCCCCCAAAAACCGACCAGTTGACCCTCGACGTGAAGAGATGGCCATATCATTCGGTTGACTACCAGATAAAAAGCCCTTAGTTGGTTGGCGACCAAAACTTTCCTTCAATAAAAGTTTGGACTCTTTCAATACTGCAGTACGTTGTTCCACTGGAGCATCAAGGACTTGCCGATAAGCGGTCACAACCTTGTTTACATATTCGGCACTTTTCATCCGCCCTTCAATTTTTAAACTACAAATACCTGCCTGTTGTAGCTCGGGCAATAAATCAATAGCAGAAAGGTCATTGGGAGAAAAATAAAACCCATCTTGTTGCCGATAACTATGATTACGGCGGCAAGGTTGCACGCAGCGCCCACGGTTGCCACTTTTACCGCTGAGAAAAGAGGAAAAGAAACATTGGCCACTAAAAGAGAAACACATAGCACCATGGACAAAATGTTCAAGCTCTAAAGTTGTTTGCGCACGGATAGCGGTAATTTCTTCAAGGGTTAATTCCCGAGCCAAAACCCCACGGGTAAAACCCATCCGCTCCAACATTTTTACCCCGGCGCTATTATGGATGGTCATTTGCGTAGAGGCGTGCAACTCCAGACCGGGAAAATGGTCCTTTGCCAATTTCCAAACCGCTAAATCTTGTAGGATGAGGGCATCAACGCCAATCTCTTCCAACGCTCCTAAAGTATCGATGAGTAGCGACAGCTCATTTTCTTTTGCCAAAGTATTGAGAGTGACATATAGACGCTTATTCTGCTGTTGCAGAAAATGGGTCATTTTCTCAACATCTTTAAGATTAAAATTCTTCGCTTTTGCCCGCGCCGAAAATTCTTTAAGCCCAATATAAACAGCGTCTGCGCCACCATCTACTGCAGCAAAAAACGCCTCTAGGCTTCCAGCTGGTGCCAGCAATTCTGGTTGCTGTAATGGCATCGGTTGATTCATATATAAATGCCTGCCTATTTATTTAACATTTTTTCAAAATTTGACGGATTAAAGCCAACCGTGTGCTGACCATTAACCCAAAACTGCGGAGTGCCATTAATGCCAATACTTATAGCAATTTGTCGATGTTGTTCCAACAAACCATTATCAACAAACTCTGGCAGTGGTTGTTTGTCGTACTTACCACTAAAAACCTCTTCGTAAGCAAGCTCCTGATCTTTTGCCGACAACACATACCGAGCTTTTGCTGCTGCCTGAGGATGAAGCTTATCGAGGGGGAAAAGGTACACATAACGAGTTATGTCTTCGCGGCCAGCAAAAAAATCGGAGGCTTGGCGACAATAAGGGCAATCGGGATCAGTAACCTCTATTACCTTATTCGGACCATCACCAATCTTGATCGCCAACTCAAGAGGGAACATATCCACCTTAGACGACATACGCTTCCCCTTACTCTCCCGAGTAAGATTGCGAGCATCAGC
>JADGED010000125.1 GCA_016744555.1 Desulfuromonadaceae bacterium | reverse complement strand
TAGTAGTGCCGTTGTCACCACCATCACTGGCGAAGGCACTTTTACTATCGGTGGAGCTGATGCCAGCTATTTCACTATTGATCCGGCTTTGGGTGTTTTGACCTTTAAAGAGGTGCCAAACTACGAAGTAAAGTCTGTTTACACCGTAATTGTGACCGCAGCTGGAAATGGCAGTACTGTCACCCAAACTCTGACTATCAACATTATTAATGATGCTACCGAAACACAAGATATCTGTTTTCGTGACAACTTTAGTTCAGATCTCTCACTCTGGGAATTAATCAGCGACACCAGTCCGATCTACAGCCCTAATATTGATCATGGCAGGCTTCGACTTACCGATGTCCAAAATTACTTGGACACAAAGGCAATCTATAAAGATTACGCCTATGCCAAAGGGACACAATCAACTTTAGAATTTACTGCGTTCACTTATGATGATGCCGCTGATGCTACAGATATCCAGTTAACGGATGCTTCTGGCGTTGCTTGGTTGCACATTTACCTGGACGAATATGGCAATAGAACTGCTCCAGCAACTGCCAATTCAATAACTATTAAACGTTCTGATCTTTCTATTGTCGATACCGCTGTTGTTAGCCCTCAAATAGATCAAAACCTCGACGGTCACAAATATCTCGTCGAGATTGACAGCACTGATGAAGTCAATGGTCATATCTATCTCACGCTGAAAAGAGATGCCGACGGCACCCCGGACGGTGATGATTATACGATTATCTTCGATAGTATTGATATTTACGATGTTCAGTATCCTCTCCCCGACTATTGGAAAGTTGCCTTTGAAGGATTTACTGGTGGAGCCACTGCTGTTCATGAAGTGGATGATTTCGTATTTAAGTCGACCGCCTGTGTTGATTTTACTATTCTCAACGATGCCAGCCTGGATGTGGAAGAAAAAGGTCAGACTGCCATCCAGATAAAGACCAGTTTTAATGACGACAACAGCTATAGTATCAGTGGTACGGATGCTGCTGCCTTTGCACTTGATAGTGCCACCGGCCTACTAAGCTTTAATAGCACTCCAGATTATGCTGCTAAATCTAGCTATGCTGTTTCCGTCACCGCGACAACTGCTGACTCAAGAACCACGACAAAAAACTTCACTATTAATATCACCCCAAAGCGATATTTTCTGCTCGATATCCCGCAGGAAAATAAACTGAACTATCGGTGGGAAACCGTAGGTAATGCTGGTTTTTCCGATATTGCCGTGTATGCCCTAGAGGACGAGGCATCTTTCACGCTTGATCCTACTGGTGTGGTACCATACTTCGCCTATACCACAGTGAATGGCCATGTGAAAGTTGCTATGTTTGATGGTTCTTCTTGGTCTGAAATTGGTAGTTTTTCTGATGCAATTAACAATCATTTCCCTTCTCTAGCCTTTGATAATGATAATGTTCTCTATCTTTCCTATCGAAACGCAGCACATAACATCGTTGTTAAAAAATATAGTAATGGCGCTTGGTTATCCGTGGGGAGTGTTTTTGGTCAGTCTGCCTATATCGTCGATATCCTGAAATTCGATAATAATAATATCCCACATGTAATGTACCGCGATGATCGCTATGGAAATAAAGCAGTTGTTCGCCGGTTTAATGAAGTCAGTAATGCTTGGGAGTTAGTCGGTACAGAAGGGTTTACCCCGAATGCTGCCGACCAGTCGTACAATGATTTAGCCATCGATAGCCAAGGAACTCTCTATGTGTCGTTCAGAGATACTGTCTCTCCTTATAAGCTTTCGGTGATGACGTTTAATGGGGCGCATTGGGAGTTTGTTGGTGCGGCGAATTTCTCCAGTGGTAATGCTCCAGACTCTGTTCTTGCGTTTGACAGCAACGATACTCCGTATATTAGTTACATTGAGTATGACAACAGTTCTGTAACCACAGTTAAAATGTTTAATGGTACCTCTTGGGAGGATGTCGGCACCGGCTTAACTACCGGGAATCGACTCAGTAACATCGCTTTTGATCGGGTTGATACTGCTTATCTTTCCTATCAGGATAGTAGTGTTGCGTTTAAAGCTTCAGTACAAAAATTGGTGGCCGGAACTTGGACACTTGTTGGAAATAGGGGGTTTTCTGCTGGTGTGGTTGACCTTTTGGAACTCTCACTTGATCGCGAAGGACTCCCCTATGTCGGCTTTAAAGATGGTGCTGCGGGGAATGAAACCACCGTCATGCATTGGACTTATGATGTAACCTATTCCATCTCTGAGAATACCACTGCGATAACAGATTTTGCTGTCATCGATGATGGCGGCAGTATCAGTTACGCTATTAGTGGAACCGACAGTGCGCTATTTGCTATTAACAGTTCTACTGGAGAATTGACGTTTAAGGTTGCTCCAGATTTTGAGCATCCTGCCGATACCGACGCAGACAACACCTATATCCTTGATCTGCATGCCAGCTCAAATGGGCTTACCCTCTCTAAACCCATTATGGTTATTGTGACCGATGAAACTGTAGGAAGTATTACTTCGAACTCTGGTAGTGCTGTAGCAACCATCAATTTTGCTGAAAACTCAACTGCGGATGTCACCACCATTATCGGCGACGGTACCTTTAGCCTCAGTGGTGCCGACGCCGCATACTTCACTATAGATCCTGTCCTTGGCACCATCCAATTTGTTGAAATACCGAACTATGAAGTACGGAGTAGTTATGTCATCGTTGTCACGGCTGTGGGAGGAGGAACCTCTGTCACCCAGGCGCTGACGGTTAACATTGACAATGATGTCACCGAGACCACCGATATCTGTTTTATGGATACCTTCAGCTATGATCTGTTCCGCTGGGACCTCGTGTCTAATATCAGTCCTGCCTATACCCCTAATATTGTCAATGGCAGGCTGCGGCTCACAGATCTGCAAAATGCAATATCTACCTCCGCTAACTCTCAAATCGATGTTTACGCCAAAGGTACGCAAACGACCATTGAATTTACTGCTTTCTCCTACGGTAGCAATAGTCTCAGTGCGGATGTCCTCAATCTTCGTTTGAGCGACAGTGATGGAAATCTGTGGCTAAATGTCATGCTTGATGAGTATGGCAGCCAGAATGCCGGTCAGCCAGACTCAATTATCGTCAAACGAGCCGATGGCAGTCATGCGGCAACGGCTAGCAATATCAGTCCTAGCATTGATCTCAACAGTACTGGGCATAAATATCTGCTAGAGCTCGACACCACCGATGAAGAAAATGGTCATATTTATCTTACCTTGAAAAGAGACGCCGATGGCGTTCCTGATGGTGATGATTATGACCTGATCTTTGACCGTGTTGATATTTACCATGCCTCTTATCCTCTCCCCGATACTCTGAAAGCGAGTTTTGACGGTTGGCAGGGTGGCGGTAACAACTACCACGAAGTGGATGACTTTATTTACAAGTCATCGTCATGCGTTGCCCTAAACCTACTTGATACTACGTTGAGTTTTATAGAAAACAGTACCGATACGATCCAGATACGTGCCAGCTTTGGGAACAATAATAGCTACAGCATTGTTGGCGGTACTGATTCTGATAAATTTACTCTGGACAGTGGCACCGGCACTCTTAGTTTTAACGCGCCGCCAAACTATGAAATGCAGGATCGCTACGAAGTATTTATCCGCGTCATCGATGGTGATGGCAGAACAGACACCCAACTGCACATCATAAATATCACTGATATTAACGATGCACCTGATAACGACACCATTCCGAGCATCACCGGTACCCTGACCGTGGGCCAGACCGTAACGGGTGAGACGGGCGATTGGTCTGATCAGGATGCCGATGGTTTGACCTATTCCTACCAATGGCAAAGGGCTATCGACAGTGCTGGGACTAATACCACTAACATTAACGGCGAGACCGGCAGCACCTATTTTATCACCGGCCTAGATATCAACAAATTTATCCGTGTTGTGGTTGTGGCAAATGATGGTACGACCAATTCGACAGCTTACAGCGGTTGGGTTGCTCTGCTTAATACCCCACCGGTTCCTGGTGCGCCGTTGACGTCAGCAACCGAGGATGCGCTCTACAGTTACGAATTGGCAGCCACCGATGCCGAAGGTGATGCGCTGAGCTGGAACGGAGTCAGTGTCCCCAGCTGGTTGCAGATTAATCCGTACCCCAAACATGTAACCAATCAATTGGTAGCGCCGAGTTTTGGTATCACCAATACTTATAATATAGATGGCTATTCTGTCACAATTGAGCAGGGCTACACCTCCGGGGACAGTTTGAGTTTTGATAACAACCTCTTACCGGCAGGGGTGACTTATGTATGGAATTCAAGTGTCGGCAAGCTTACCTTTTATGGAACGGCGACTCCGGAAAGTTGGGCAGCTCTTTTGCGAACAGTCACAATTACTTTGGGTGATACGAGTCACGAAATCAGAAAAGTCGGTTTTAGTGAAGGATACCTGACCGGAATCAATATCGGTGGGACTATGCATTACTATGAGGCTGTTAATCATGGAAGTAGGGTTTTGTATACTGATGCAAAAAATGTTGCATCAACCAGAAGTTACAATGGGATGGTGGGGTATCTAGCAACAATAACATCTGCAACTGAGAATGCTTTTGTCAATGCCCAATCAGCTTATCATGCTTGGCTGGGCGGGGCTATTACTGCTGATTTTTGGGGTGATGATTATTGGCGTTGGGAGACAGGGCCAGAAATAGGAATGTTGTATACCACGCTTAGTGGATTTTTTCGTGTCCTCGAGATTCCACCAGGAGTTTACACAAATTGGCAAAATAACGATCTAAGATTCTATTATACTTTAATGCTGGACAATGGGCAGTGGTTTACCGCTGCAAATGACGGTACGCGAGCTTCTGACGGTATCGATTATAATATTTCTCACTACATTGTCGAATACAGTGGTATCTCAGCAGCCAGCATCAGCGATGCCTACCAATCAAGCTTCATTGGCAACACCACCTACAAACTAGAAGGAACGCCACTGAATGACGATGTCGGTGCGAATCCGGTTCGTTTAACTGTTAGTGACGGCACCAGTACCGTTGCACACGATTTTACGGTTACGGTTGGTAATACCAATGATGCCCCAATCCTAACGGTAGAAGAAAGTATTATCGTTGGCGAAAATACCAGCTACGATATTATATTTAGTTACGACGATGTCGATGGCGATACCGTTATTGCAACCTTGAAAACTGCTCCGACACTGGGCACTATCCCCGCAACCGTTGCCATTAACGGCACCACAATTAAATACACCTCCCATGGTTCTGGCATTGGATTCCTTGGCGATGACAGTTTCGTTATAACTTTTTCCGATGGGCATGGTTTTACCGTCGATAAAACTATACTGGCTACAGTCACCGATGTCATGATTGGTGAAATCACCTCTAACGGTGGTGCGGCCAGTATTTCAATTGACTATGCAGAAAATGCAAAATCAACGGTCACGACCATTACTGGCGAGGGTTTCTATGAATTAAGTGGAGCCGATGCCGAATATTTGACCATCGACCGGATTACCGGTGTTCTGCAATTCATCGAATCGCCAGATTACGAAAGTAAGAATCGTTACGACATTGTTGTCTCGGCAGTTGGTGGCGGTAGTATTGCTACCCAAATAATTACAATTACTATCCTTGACGATGCCACCGAAACTATAGATCGTTGCTTCTCCGATAGCTTTAACCGAGATCTGACGCAATGGTCAGTTTCAGCGCTAGTTGGCAGTTATACGCCTACGTTGGAAAACGGTCGTTTGCGCCTGACCGAAGCTGAAAATAGCCAAATTACAGTAGCTAATTCAGACTTCGCAGTTTATGCAAAAAATACCCATACCATCGTTGAGTTTACCGCCTTTGCCTATGCTGGCACCGGTGCCGATTTAATGTCTTTGCAGTTATCTGCACCAGATGGTACCGAGTGGCTGACCGTATATCTGGATGAATATGGGGGATCTAATTATGCTGGTAGAGCGGAAAATTCTTTTGTTGTCAAAAATGTAAACGCTGGTATTGATTATGCTCAGGTCTCTGGCCAGAGTCCAACCATTGGTGACAACTCGGCAGGTCACAGGTACCGGATCGAGTTGGATAGCACTGATGAAGCCAATGGCAATGTCTGGCTGACTATCAAGCGCGATGCAGATGGTATTCCTGATGGTGACGATTACATTGATGAATTTGGTGGCCCGATCAATGTTCACAATGTGGGCGCACCTTTGCCCGATTATCTAGTTGTTCAATTATTTGGAGCTACTGGTGGATTAGACAATGTTCACGAAGTAGACGACTTCAATTTGCAATCTGGTAGTTGTGTTGGTCAGACCTTTATCGACACCGTTTCTAGCTATGACGAAAACGATACGGTGCAGATTCAGGTACAGGCAGGTTTTAAGAATGATAATGTCTATTCTATTATCGGCGGAGCTGATGCTGCCAGCTTTAACCTTGCTGCGGAGACCGGTGAGCTGACCTTTGTTTCTGCCCCTAATTACGAAGTTCAGCAGAGCTATCAAGTTGACATCAGCATCGTTAGTGTGGATGGCCGATCAACGAACGAAACCCTGACCATTAACATCAATGATCTTAATGAAGCTCCGGTCAACACAGCTACACCAATTCTTAGTGGTACCATGGCGTTGGGAGAAACGGTCGCTACCAGTGATGGCTCTTGGGATGATGAGGATGTACCCAGTGGGTTAAGCTTTAATTATGTATGGCAGCGTGCCAATGATGCTGATGCTAACGGCCTCAGGTCAATTCCAGATAGTGATTCTCCGACCTACACGATTACTACGTCTGACACGAATAAATACCTGAGAGCCGTTGTCGTTGGAGTTGATGGTGACTACACCATCGCCGCCAAATCAAGCTGGCAAAAAATTACCAATCAGCCACCCGTGATTACCAGCATGCCGGTAACCACAGCAAATCAAGATTTCCCCTATAGCTATGAGCTGGCTGCGACCGATAACGAAGGTGACCCACTGGTCTGGTCTGTGA
>JADGED010000124.1 GCA_016744555.1 Desulfuromonadaceae bacterium | reverse complement strand
GGATTACCTGGCAAAGAAAAGACTTTCTTCTCACCCTTAATACCAAATGCTGTAGGACCACCAGGTTTGATTGCTACCTTCCAAAACTGCTGGATAACTCCAGCCGCAGCTAGCGAATCACGGACAAAATCACGATCACCAGCTGAAACTCCAGCTGAAGTTATCAACACATCAGCCTCCAACCCCAGAGCGATTTTTTCCTGCAAATCTGGTAGGTTGTCTTGTGCAATCCCCAACATTTGCGGTATCGCCCCAATTTCACTCACAGCTGCTGCTAACGACCAAGAGTTGCTATCAATAATTTGTCCCGCCGTTGGAATTTCAGTAGGGGCAACCAATTCATCGCCAGTCGATAAAATAGCTACCCGTGGTTGACGATACACTGGCACCTGCAACAGCGAAAAAGATGCCAACAAATTAATTTCTGCGGGTCGCAACTTTGACCCTGCAGAGATAATAATTTCATCAACAGCAATATCGCTACCACAACAGCGAATATAATCACCTGCTGCGACTGCCATACGGATAGTTACTGTATTCTCCACAACGGTTGTATTTTCAATCGGTACAATAGCATCACAACCAAGAGGAATTGGTGCCCCTGTCATAATCCGCACTGCTGAGCCAGACTCAACCCTGACCCCATTGGCATTCGCTCCAGCAGGTATATATCCATCTATCTTCAACTCCGCGAGGAGGTGACAATCCCCTGCACGCACCGCAAAACCATCCATTTCAGAATTGTCCCAGCAAGGCAACGGCCACGGAGCTGCGATATCGGTTGCGACCACCCTGCCAACCAGGTCGGCCAAATCGACCAACTCAATATCTAAACTAGTTACATTTTCGAGGATTGTCTTTAGGGCGGCGTTGAAAGATTTGACCATGCTTGTTATCCTTACTAAATAATTGTATGAGTAACCCTAAGCCAAACTCAATAAAGCAATGCCCGTCCCTAATAGGGCTTATGGTTATGAGCTTTTAGGTTACGATTAATGACATAAAACCCAAAATCTTCTACAGTCAGGCGGCAAATGATAAATGTATTGCAGCTATTTAAAGTTCTACAAAATCACTATGGGCCATGCAATTGGTGGCCAGCAGAAACTCCATTTGAGGTGGTAGTTGGGGCAATTTTAACGCAGAACACCAACTGGAACAATGTTGAAACTGCTATTACTAATTTACGGCAAGCCAATGCGCTAACTGCCAACGCAATTATCCAGCTGCCACGTAATGATCTTGAACAACTAATTCGACCTTCGGGATTCTTCCGACAAAAGGCGGAGCGGCTAAAACTTTTTTGCCAATACCTAGACAATCACTACCAGGGGAAATTACAACAATTTCTCCAGCAGGACATAAACCCCTTACGCAAAGAGCTATTGGCATTAAAAGGGATTGGCCCCGAAACTGCTGATTCAATTCTCCTTTATGCCGGACAACTCCCGTCTTTTGTGGTAGATGCCTATACCATCCGCCTACTTAGTCGGCTTGATATTTTAACCGGGACAGAGAAATATCCCCAAATTCGTGAGTTTTTCATGGATAATTTGCCTACTGATGTTCAACTTTACAACGAATATCACGCCCTGATTGTTAACCACTGCAAAAAGTTTTGCCGTAAACGCCCTATTTGCGATAACTGCCCCTGCCAGACCTTCTGCCGAAATAACAACTGAAATATTGATCAATTGAGCTAATTGCGGTAATCTCCCGCATGCTTTTGTTACTTGCCACAACGGTCGCTTAAGGCGACAGTCAATTGGATCGCTATGGATCACTACCTGTTTTTGTTAAAAAATATTCTCGGTCACTTATTGATGCCGATTCCGGTCACCATCCTGCTATTACTGTGGGCAACAATGTTACTGTTGCGGCGAAAGACTCGCTGGTTGGGAATTATCGTTGTAGCCCTATCAACAGCACTATTATTTGCTGCCAGTTACCCACCATTAAGCAACCAATATATTGCTCATTATGAAAACCAGACCCCACAATACTCCCAAAAAAAAGGGGCAGTAGACTATATAGCTGTACTTGGTAGTGGGCATCAATCAACTGCCAACCAACCAGTTACCAGCGAACTAAAACCAACTGCAATTGTCCGTTTAGCCGAAGGGATTCGCATCTATCGCCTGAATCCCGGCAGCAAATTGATCCTTACTGGTTTTAGAGGGGTAACCCCAGACCCCGTTTCATTTCCTGACAAACTCAGTGAGCTAGCCATTGCTCTTGGCGTACCGACTGATGACATATTGGTTTTTAACGGCCCACATGACACTGCTGAAGAAGCAAAACTGCTGGCTCATAACTTTACTGATACCGAAATAGTTCTGGTTACCACTGCTGTCCACATGCCTCGAGCGCTGTTTTTATTTCAACAGGCTGGTCTCAACCCTATTCCGGCACCAACAGAGCACCTAAGTAAACCGCATCGTAGCTGGTGGCTTTTCCCCTCAGGAGAAACACTTGCAAAAGGTGAATACTGGGCGCACGAGCAGTTAGGTTTAATCTGGGCAAAACTGGTGCAAGAAGTCGCTGACAAAAGAAGTGAGCAGCAAGCGGAAAAATAATCGCCACTTAAATTGGTCGACTATTTTCTCTTTGCCCTTTCCAGGTTGAATTTAACTCCCAATTTTGCTAGCTTACACGTTTTTTACCACCCCTATTTTTTCAACCTCCCTGCGGAGAAGATTTAGCATGGAATACAAAGATACTTTAAATCTACCGGATACCGATTTCCCAATGCGTGGAAACTTGCCAAAACGTGAGCCAGATATGCTGCAATTCTGGCAACAAATGGATTTGAACCAAAAGCTTGAAGAGACAAATCAAGGGGGTAAAAGTTTTATCCTCCACGATGGCCCTCCCTATGCTAACGGCCACCTCCATATGGGGCATGCTCTAAATAAAATCTTGAAAGATATCATTATCAAAAGTAAGCGGATGCAGGGCTTTTTTACCCCCTACGTTCCGGGTTGGGACTGTCACGGTCTACCAATCGAATTGATGGTGGATAAAAAACTGGGCAAGAAAAAACGGGAGATGAGCAAAGCCGATTTCCGTCGTCAATGCCGAGAGTATGCAAAAGTATGGGTTGAAACCCAAAGTGAAGAGTTTCAACGCTTGGGGATTTTTGGTAATTGGGAAGATCCTTACTTAACCATGACCCCAGATTACGAAGCTACTACTGCACGCGAGCTTGCTCGCTTAGTTGAGCGTGGCTCACTATACAAGGGGAAAAAACCAATTCACTGGTGTTCCTCTTGCGTAACCGCTTTGGCTGAAGCTGAAGTTGAATATGCTGACCACACTTCACCTTCAATTTTTGTCAAATTCCCTTACGTTGATGAATTACCCACAGAGCTTCAACAACTACAGGGCAAACCACTTAAATTTGTCATCTGGACAACTACACCGTGGACGATTCCGGCAAACCTTGGCATCTGTCTTAATCCAGAATTAAATTACGTAGCAGTTGAGGTAAACGGTGAATACTTAGTCTTTGCTGAAGGCTTGTACGAACAAGTTCTAAAGCAATTAGAGATTAGCGATTATAGTGTTGCAGCAACTTTTTCAGCTGAACTTTTTGAGAAGAAAAACTGCCAACACCCATTTTACGAGCGCAACTCTCTGTTAATTCTTGGCGACCACGTTACTCTCGAGGCTGGTACCGGCTGCGTTCATACCGCCCCCGGACACGGACAGGATGACTACGTTGTAGGCCTAAAATATGGTCTAGAAATCTACAACCCAGTTGATGACTACGGTCGTTACCGCCAAGACATGGAACTTTTTGGCGGAATGAAGCTCAAAGATGCCAACGCTGCAGTTAACGAAAAGCTTACCGAAGTTGGTGCCCTGCTACATAATTCAAGTGTGTCGCACAGTTACCCCCACTGTTGGCGCTGTAAAAAGCCAATTATCTTCCGCGCAACCGAGCAATGGTTCATCAGCATGGAAGAGAATGACCTGCGGAAAAAAGCGCTAGCAGAGATTGAAAAGGTCGAGTGGATTCCAGCTTGGGGCCGCAATCGTATCTACAACATGGTTGAAGGTCGTCCCGACTGGTGCATCAGTCGTCAACGTAGTTGGGGAGTGCCAATCACTATTGCGTACTGTGAAAAATGTGGTGAAGCACTAGATGACGGTAAGGCTATGCACTACATTGCCGACCAATTTGAAGCTACGGGTAGTGATATCTGGTTCGAGAAAGACGCTTCAGAACTGTTACCACCAGGAACTGTCTGCCGCTCCTGTAATCACGACAAGTTTACCAAAGAGACCGACATTCTTGATGTTTGGTTCGACTCTGGCGTTTCCCACGCTGCTGTCTGCGAACATCGTGACTACCTCGACAGCCCAGCAGATCTCTACCTCGAAGGTTCCGACCAGCACCGTGGCTGGTTCCATTCTAGCTTACTGGAATCGGTAGGCACCCGCGATCGTGCCCCATACAAAGCCGTATTGACCCACGGGTTTGTCCTCGATAAAGATGGCCGTCCGATGTCAAAATCGGTTGGTAATGTAATTGCCCCAGAGCAGATCATCAGCAAATTTGGCGCTGAGATTCTACGTCTTTGGGTAGCAGCAACCGATTACCGTGACGATATTCGCTTAGGTCAAGAGACCCTACAGCGCCTTTCCGATGCTTATCGACGGATTCGCAATACTGCCCGCTATCTCCTCGGCAACCTTAACGAGTTCAACCCGCAAACTGACATGGTCGCCGATAGCGAACTATTGGAACTCGATCGCTGGGCATTGTCTCGTCTGAACCGCTTGACCGAAAAAGTTACTACCGCTTACGATAAGTATGAATTTCATGCTATCTACCATGCAGTACACAACTTTTGCGCCGTTGACTTGAGCGCCTTTTATCTTGATATCCTTAAAGATCGCCTCTACACCAGCGCCAAGGGGAGCATTGATTATCGCAGCGCCAGATCAACCCTATATCAATTGGTTGAAGTCTTAACTAAACTGGTTGCACCGGTGCTGACATTTACGGCAGAAGAAATCTGGCAGAAGATTCCTGGTGAGCGGGAAAGCAGTGTCCACTTGGCAGCACTTCCAAGGGTAAATACTAACTACATCGATGACCAACTGGAAGAGCGTTATAACCAGTTGCAACAAGTTCGTTCTGAAGTTTCGCGTCAACTCGAAAAAATGCGGGCTGAAAAAACCATCGGTCAATCGCTGGAAGCTAAAGTTATTCTTGATGTACCAGAAGAGTATCGGCAATTGCTTAACGACTATCTCGATCTATTGCCAACTTACTTTATAGTTTCACAGGTTGAATTAACTAGCGACTTGACTACTGGGGTCGACGCAGAAGACATTTCCGGCATGAAACTGCAGGTTTTAGCTGCTGACGGAGAAAAATGTGAGCGCTGCTGGAACTACGCCACTAACGTTGGCGGAAGCAGCGACCACCCAACTATCTGTGCCCGCTGCATAGACGCTTTGGCCGCCAGCTAAGATGACCAAGTACCGACTTTTCACAATTACAGCTGGTCTTAGCCTCGTGCTGGACCAGCTGACTAAAATCTACGTTGACAACAATTTTGCCTTGTCGGAATCGTACAAGGTCATTGCCAACTTTTTTCACTTTACCTACGTTCGCAATCCCGGGGCCGCATTTGGGATGTTGGCCGACAGCCCGTATCGGATGCCATTCTTCATCTCTGTTTCCATTGTTGCGTCACTGGGGATTATCTGGTACCTGCGTTTAACTGCGGCAGAAAAGCGCTGGCAACACTTTGCTCTGGGACTAATTTTTAGCGGTGCAATCGGCAACCTAATTGACCGGATTCGCTATAGTGAAGTTATCGATTTTATTGATGTCCACTGGTACAACTGGCACTGGCCTGCATTTAATATCGCCGACAGTGCAATCTGCGTTGGGGTAACAATTTTACTCATTTGTTCCTTCCACGAAGAGTGGGAAAAAAAACAAGCCAGCAAGAGCTAAAATGAGTAAGGCACGCTACCCCATCCCAGCAGAAACATATCGCTGCGAAATAGAAGTTAAGCGCAGCCGCTTTATCACCACCATCGAACCAACCGACTCCAGCGAAGCAGCATTAGCATTTATCTCCCAAATTAAAGCAGAATTCCCAGATGCTAGCCACAACTGCTGGGCATACCTAATCGGCCAACCCGGCAGCACCGACCGCATTGGCCTAAGCGATGACGGCGAACCACATGGGGTCGCAGGCAAACCGATGCTAACCACCATTCAACACAGTGATATTGGTGATATAACCGTAGTAGTAAGCCGCTATTTTGGTGGTACTAAACTCGGCAAAGGGGGGATGGTAAAAGCCTATACCTTGGCGGTGAAAACTGCATTGGAACAACTTTCGATTGTAGAAAAAGTTGACTGGAAAGAATTGACTATTACTGCCGACTACCAATTTCTCGAACAGATAGAACGGCTGCTCCCAGATTTTGAAGCACAGTTAATAGACAAACAATTTGCCGATAAAATCAACCTCCAGCTGAAGCTCCCCGCCGAACACCTAGAGAACCTACGTACTTGCTTAACCGATTTAAGTTCTGGACAGATTGCTCTTAGCTAGGAAAATATTTCTATTGCGTCTTTTTAGCTACTGCTTGTGAAGTGTTCGCCATTAGAGATGGAACATCTCGTTAGGCGACGAACGTATCTTATCAATTGAACTATCTTCAGCTTTCACGACACCTGCTAACAAACTAAGAGAGTCGCAACGAAGCTGAGAAATATTTTCCAATAGCTAACACGCAGAAAAGGTAGAGACTCACGCGACAGAAATAAAAAGAGTTTCTTTTGCTTCGTTTTCTTTGCGATTCAAAGAAAATGACGACGGCTGTCGGTCCGCGAACCGACGGTCTTGTTCTCTATTTTAGGTTTGTCGAATTAAATGTAACAGAAATCAACCTAGGTCAAGGTCGCAGGGTTGCGCCCCCACTCGTCGCCATACTCTTTTGTACACCACAAAATAGTATGCAGAAAAAGGTGCCCGACCTCCTTGCCTGCCGTTAGCAGGTTCC
>JADGED010000123.1 GCA_016744555.1 Desulfuromonadaceae bacterium | reverse complement strand
GAGAGGGATTTGAACCCCCGGCCTCCGGGTTATGAGCCCGACGAGCTACCAGACTGCTCCATCCCGCGACAACGAAAGCGGACACTAACGGAATTAAATTGTTACGTCAACTAGTTTTTTTCTTTTTAATTTACTGTTGTTGTATAAGAGGGGGGATTGGTGTAGAACCAACAGCGATAAAGTGAATTAGTGAAAACTACAGAGGGAATGGTTGAGATGGAGGAAACGATTAGTCTAGAAAAAGCGCTGCAACGACGTACTAAGGGCGCTTTGTTCATAGATGTAAGGACTCCGGCTGAGTTTGCTGAGTCGACGATTCCGGGTGCGGTTAATATACCGATTTTCAGTGATGAGGAACGGATTCTTGTTGGTACCAGCTATAAAGAACAGGGGAAAAAAGATGCGAGAAAGCTTGGGGTAAAGCTTGTTGCTCCCAAAATTCCGCAGTTACTAGAGCAAGTTGATGAGCACCGGTCAAAACGATCTGGCCCAGTAATTGTCTTTTGCTGGCGGGGCGGTATGCGCTCGTTGGCAATGACTTCATTTATGAACCTTGCCGGTATCCCCGCCCAACAGTTAATCGGTGGGCATAAAGGTTTTCGACGTTGGATTCTAGATTATTTTGAGCAGCAACAGTGGCCACCTGTCTTTGTGTTACGTGGCTTAACTGGGGTTGGTAAGACAAGAGTATTGCAACAATTAGAGCAGCAAGGTTATCCAGTTGTCGATCTTGAAGGTCTGGCAAACCACCGTGGCAGTGCTTTTGGTAACTTGGGCTTGGAACCGCAACCTTCACAAAAAATGTTTGATGCTCTGTTGTGGGAACGTTTAGAACTATTGCAAGGGCAACCATATTTACTTACCGAAGGGGAAAGCCTCCATATAGGTAGAGTGTTGGTTCCGAAAAAGTTTCATCAGGCGATGCAAGTGCAGCCAAGTCTTTGGTTGAGTGCTTCTCTTGATCTTCGCACGCAGATCATCCTTGAAGATTATCCGGCGTTGGATCAATTGCGCAGTCAATTTGAACGACCAATCAATGCACTAAAGGAGCGCCTTGGTAGTAAGGTTGTGGCCGAGTTTCTCGAATTATTAAATAGTGGGCAATGGGATAAGTTAGTGCGTGAATTGATGGTGCGCTATTACGATCCCCTCTATTTTCATACCTTGCCGGAACATCGGGTAGAGATTGAAATTGAAACTATCGCTGGTGGCACCAGTAAGGTTGCAGCTGCGGTGGATGAATTGGTCCGTAAAACGATTTGATTCTGCCCTAGTTGGTGCAGAATTTTACATTATTATTGAGTGATGCAAGTTGATGGAGGAAAAAATGAAATTTACCGTTAAAGCCGGTTCTTTGCTTCAGCAAGAGACACCATGTCTAGTGCTAGGTGTTTTTGCCGAAGAGTTTATCGGAGAAGCGCTGTCGCATATAGATCAATTAGTTGGTGGCGCTTTTAAACGTGCAACTAGCAGCGGCGAATTTAGTGGCCGTAATGGTGAAACACTTCTGTTGCACGCCGGTAGCGATGCAACTGTTGAACGGGTTTTGCTGGTCGGGTTAGGCAAGCAAGCAGCCTTTACTCTACGTGCTTTGCGTCAAGTTAGTAGTAGTGCTACTAAATTGTTGCGGGAAAAGCAGTTGGATCATTTTTTGTTGGCATTGCCACAAATTACCTTTAACGAAACCCCATGTAGTGAACGTTTTCAAGCAATTGCTGAAGGGGTACTACTTGCCGATTATCGTTATGATCGTTATTTGTCTGTAGCAGAACCCGGTCGTCCCGTTAGCTTGAGTAAGGTTGAACTGCTTCTCAGCGATGAGGGTGATGCTCCCCTTGCCATAGCAGCAATCGCTACAGCTAAAGCTATTGTCGATGGGGTTTGTTTTGCCCGAGATTTAGTAAATGCACCAGGAAACCTAAAAACCCCAGAATATTTGGCGATGCAAGCAGTTGCAATGGCTGAACAGGTTGGGATTAGTGCTACGTTGCTAGATCGTAAAGAGATGGAGCGCCAAGGGTTTGGTGCGCTACTTGGGGTCGCTCAGGGCAGTGCGCAAGCTCCTTACTTGATTGTGCTGGAATATCGTGGCGGCATCCCTGCTGCGCCACCGATTGCTCTAGTTGGCAAAGGTGTCACCTTTGATGCCGGTGGTATCTCGTTAAAGCCAGCCGAAAAAATGGATGAAATGAAAATGGATATGGGGGGCGCTGCAGCGGTATTAGGAACCATGCAGGCGGCGGCGCAATTGAAATTGCCATTGAATTTGGTGGCGGTAGTCCCTGCAGTTGAAAATATGCCATCTGGTACCGCTATTCGTCCCGGTGATATTCTTACATCTCTGTCGGGTAAAACTATTGAAGTCATGAATACCGATGCCGAAGGGCGTTTAATTCTTGCCGATGCATTAACTTATGTTGGCCGTTTCGAGCCCAAGATTGTTATTGATTTAGCGACCTTGACCGGTGCTTGTATTATTGCATTGGGCAATCAAGCGGCAGCAGCTCTGGGCAACGATGATGACTTGCTGCAACAATTATTGCAGGCTGGGGAACGTAGCGGTGAGCGGTTTTGGCAAATGCCTTTATGGGACGAGTACAGCGAGCAAATTAAGAGCAACTTTGCCGATGTTAAAAATACTGGCGGCCGAGCTGCAGGAACCATTACTGCCGCAGCATTTTTACAGAAATTTGCCGCCGATTACAATTGGGCGCATCTCGATATTGCGGGGATGGCGTGGGAAGAGCAGGGTAAGGCTGGACAACCAAAAGGTGGTACCGGTTTCGGCGTACGAGCGTTGATTGAATATTTGCGCAAAACTAGTAGCTAATGGCGTAATTTGTAGCAGATATCCAACCTGCTTGTATGGCTGGTTGCAGCGCCTTGACATAAGCTCGAAAGTGTTGCTAAATTGCTGCGTTTGTCCGTCTAAAGAGTATTTTTTCTATTTAGTATAAGAGAGATTTGATCGATGCGTTTTGCCGAATCAGCATTGGAAACCGATCTGCCCAAAGGGGTGCGTGACTTTCTCCCCTTGAAAGCCGCTAAGGTTGAATACCTGCAGCAACAATTGCAGCAAGTGTATGCCGCTTGGGGATTTCGTCCCGTTGTAACGCCGCAGCTTGAATTTTCTGATGTGTTGGAGCATGGCCTTGGTGAAGAATTGCGGGCACGAACATTTAGGTTTGATGACCGCCAAAGTGGGCGGATGTTAGCTTTAGCCGCAGACATGACGCCACAGATTGCTCGTATTGTCGCAACCCGAATGAGTGAACTACCATTGCCACTGCGCCTCTGTTATAGTGGCCGTGTACTTCGTCATGCCGAGCAACAGGCGGGGAAAGATCGTGATATCTTCCAGTCTGGGGTCGAGTTATTCGGAGTCGACAATCCCGAAGCTGATGCTGAAATGATAGCCATGGCCGTAGCGGCACTTCAAGCCGTCGGTGCCACTGAGTTTACTATCGATATCGGTCAGGTTGAATTTTTTCGTGGTGTAATGGATGGTTTGCCGCTCGAGCCACAATTAGCGGAAAAAGTCGCTGATGCGGTTTTGCGTAAAGATAGTTCTGAGCTGAAACTGTTGCTGGAGCAAAGTGAGCTTCCCGCTAATACTTGTGAAGAGATTTTGGCGTTGCCACGTTTATATGGTGGCCGTGAAGTCCTCGCACGAGCAGAAAAGTTGGTGAGCAATGAGCGCTCTCGGCGCGCATTAGATAGTTTGGAGCAAGTTATTAATGTCCTCGATGTTTATGGCGTCATGGATCACGTTACTATCGATTTAGGCGAGCTCCGTGGCTTGAATTATCATACTGGAATAACTTTTCAAGGATTTCTTTCTGGTGTCGGTCACACTGTTTGTAGTGGCGGTCGCTATAATAACTTGACTGAAAAATATGGCTTTTCTACCCCGGCAACGGGATTTACTTTTAGCTTACTGCCGTTGTTGTTTGCGTTAGATAAAGTATTGGACGGACTGGTTATTCCAAGTTGCGATCTGTTGATTTTATCCAGCGGTGACGATCAGCAAGCAGCGCAGAAACTCGCCTGTCAGCTACGCAGCCAAGGTTATTCGGTCGCCCGTGACTGCATGGATCGAAATCGGGTAGAAGCGCTTGAATATGCGCGGCAAATGAACTATCGTGTCTTGGCAGTTGTTGCCAATGAAGATAAAGATGTTGAGTTGATTTCACTGCAAGATGGCACCTCGCAACAGGTGTCTTGGCAGCAGGTTTACCAGAACAATTTTGAATTACGGTAACGTTAGGTTACCGACTTAAACAGGAGCAAAGAAAAATATGGCCAACGTAGTTATCGTCGGTGCCCAATGGGGCGATGAAGGTAAAGGGAAGGTTGTCGATATTTATACCGAATACACCCAAGATGTAGTGCGTTTTCAGGGTGGCAATAATGCCGGTCATACACTGGTGGTCGGGGACGAAAAAACCGTCCTTCACCTTATTCCATCGGGTATTTTGCACGAGGGTAAGCGGTGTATCATTGGTAACGGCGTAGTCCTAGATCCCAAGGTTTTTTTGGAAGAGATCGAAGGTCTGCGGAAAAAAGGTTACTTGAAAGATGAGAACCAGTTGATGGTTGATGGTGCGGTAAATCTGATTATGCCATACCATAAGAAAATCGATATTGCTCGCGAGCAAAAATCTGGTGCCAAAAAAATCGGTACTACCGGACGAGGTATCGGTCCAACTTATGAAGACAAGGTTGGCCGTCGCGGCATCCGTTTTGCTGACTTGCTTAAACCCGAGACGTTTAAGCGTAAGTTGCACGACGTGTTGCCAGAAAAGAATTTTTACCTTGAAAAGTTCCTTGGTGAGGAACCGTTATCTGAAGAAGATATCGTCACTGAGTACCTTGGTTATGCCGAGCGTTTACGTGGCTATATTGGTCGCGCTTCGACCGCCCTTGATCAAACTATAAAGTCTGGCGGCAATATTTTGTTTGAAGGTGCACAGGGGAGTTTGCTCGATATCGATCATGGTACTTACCCTTATGTTACCTCATCTTCAACCGTTGCTGGTGGTGCTTGTACTGGAACCGGTGTGGGCCCAAAAGTTATCGATGAAGTAATTGGCATCTCCAAGGCCTATGTTACCCGTGTTGGCGAAGGTCCTTTTCCAACTGAGTTGAATGATGAGATGGGTGATCGTCTTCGTGCTGCAGGCAGTGAGTTTGGTGCAACTACTGGTCGTCCTCGTCGATGCGGTTGGCTTGATATCGTTGCTTTGCGTGAAGCAGTTCGTACCAATGGTCTTACTGGTATTGCGTTAACTAAAATGGACGTCCTTAGTGAGCTTGAAGCGGTTAAGGTTTGTACTGCTTACCGTTATGGTGAAGAGTTGCTAGAAGAATTTCCGCAGGACTTTGATGTGCTGAAAGAGTGTACACCTGTATATGAGGAAATAGTTGGCTGGCAAAAAGATATTTGTGGTATGCAAGATTATTCTGAGTTGCCGCAACAAGTGCTTGATTATGTCGATAAAATAGAAGAATGGGTAGGTTGTCCCATAGTTTTGGTGTCGGTTGGACCACGCCGTGACCAGACTCTGTTCCGGATTAATCCTTTTAGCGAAAAAAGCTAAAAAAAGGTTGACGCACCAAATTGATTCACGTATAAAGTCGTTTCGTTGTTTGGGCCGGTAGCTCAGTTGGTAGAGCATCTGACTTTTAATCAGATGGTCGTGGGTTCGATCCCCCCCCGGCTCACCATTTAACGAATGTAGCATCCTGCGGATTCAATTTCCGCAGGGACTTAGCAGTTTTAAGTCCCTATCGTCTAGCCTGGCCCAGGACACCGCCCTTTCACGGCGGCGACGGGGGTTCGAATCCCCCTGGGGACGCCACAAAAAAAACGCCCTTCCGCAATAGCGGGAGGGCGTTTTTTTGTTGAATTGTCGGGATTCGAAGCGAAATGAGCGCTGACTTAATGTCAGAAGAGCGGGCAGGGATGGCCGCGTCAGCGAATGGAGTGGAGGTTACGCAGGAATTGCCGTGATGGCGATGCCGTAGTGACCGAATCCCCCTGAGGACGCCACATTGGAAAAGCCTCTTCCGAGAAATCGGAGGAGGCTTTTTTTGTTTAGGTTGGTTAGTCCTCTTGCTCAATTCTTAGCGGGGGAAGCGTATCATGATTTAGAAACCTATTGTTAAAGTAAAAGCCGTGCGGCTCTGTTTGGGCAGTTTTTTTGGATATTTGTTGTTCTGGTTATTACGGTGTGTTAATGTTTCTAATTGGCCATAAGGTATAATGCCAAATAAGGCGTTGGTATTAGTGAGTCATTTCTGGATAGCAAACACCGGCTTGTTTATGGCAGTTCGTCAGGAGGAACCGCTAGAGATATGAACTTTTGCTTGGGTCCCGTTTATGAAAAAATTGGTAGAAGGTTCGGCGAGAAAAATGACACGATCCGGCTAGCCAATAATCTTGTTTTTACTTTGAGCGCTGGCATTGTTTTTCTGCTTATTCTTGGTACTGTTGCTCTAGTTAAAGGAAATAAGATTTTAGCATATGCTGACTATTCTGCATTCTTCTTTCTGGCAATCTTATTGCTCTTTTTTTATGTTTCACGAAAAGTTGAAATAACTATATTCCTAGGTGTTTCATTCACTGCTTGTTTTTATTTCTTCCTGTTGATTTATGGTGGTATTAATAATACCTCCTTTGTTTGGTATTATACTTTTCCGCTCTATGCCTGCTTCTGTTTAGGCTCGAAAAAAGGCTTTTCCCTATCTTTTTTTCTGGGTTTTATCGCTCTTATTTATTTTGTCGTTGATGATAATTTTTCCACTGCAGCACAATATAGCTATGATTTTAAAATTAGATTCCTTGCTTCATATTTAGTTGTTTCTTTTTTTGCTTTCGTCTCTGAACGACTGCGTGAGAGGGAGCAGCAAAATCTACAGGAAAATCAAAGGGTACTTGAACAAAAAGTACTTGATCGGACTTTGAAGTTAACCGAGAAAAATAAGGAACTTGAAATCTCATCAACGACAGATTCATTGACGGGCATTTATAATCGAGCGAAACTTGATGAGATCCTGAATTATGAGGTTAAGCA
>JADGED010000122.1 GCA_016744555.1 Desulfuromonadaceae bacterium | reverse complement strand
CTTTTAGGGTTATATCTTTTTTGTGTATAATTATTTTTACGTCAAATGTGTTTGAGTTGTATAACGTCCAAAACTTTATAAGTAGAAAGTTTTTGTTTTATCGTGTCACCTTGGTAGGTATTTCTTCTTTTTTTATTTTATCTGCAATATTTTATATCATCCCATCATTACAAATTGGCCGTGGACTCCTTTTAATTTGCCTTTTCATTTTTATAGGTGTTCAGTTTTCTTCAAGATTTCTTATCCATAAATTTTCATATTCTGCACAGTTCGCTAATCGAATTCTTATTGTCGGAACAGGTGAATTAGCCAAACTTATTGCAGAGATTACACCTACCGATAAAAATGTTCATAGTTTTACCCGTTTTGTGACTTGTAGCGATAAAGAACCGCAAGTAGCTTCTGATCTAATCGTTGGTGGTATTGAAGATATTGACAATCTTATCCACGATTATCGACCACAAAAACTTATTATTGCCTTAAGTGAAAGGCGTGGGAAATTACCCCTTAGAGAGTTCATGCACAGTAAATTGCGTGGGGTTGAAATAATAGAAGCAGCTACCTATTTTGAACAAGAAAAAGGCTGTTTGTTGGTTGAAAATATGCAACCTAGTTCGTTTGTATATACTCAAGGGTTTCGAATGACTCCATTTATGCGCAGTTATAAGCGTGTATATGATATCATTTTTTCAACTGTTGGGTTATTGCTAGCCTCACCAATATTTCCTATTTTAGCTATTATTATTAAGCGCGATTCTCCTGGGCCTGTTTTTTATAAACAATTGCGGGTTGGAGAAAATGAAGTTGAGTATTTTGTTTATAAATTTAGAACTATGGGGCAAGACGCAGAAACAAAAACTGGAGCAGTTTGGGCACAAAAAAATGATCCTCGGGTGACAAATGTTGGGCAGTTTTTACGTAAAACTCGTTTGGATGAAATTCCTCAGCTCTATAATGTACTAAAGGGTGATATGAGTTTTATTGGTCCACGCCCAGAGCGGATGGCTTTTGTTGAACGGTTAAAGGAGACAATTCCTTACTACTCAATTCGTCATTTTGTTAAACCTGGAGTAACTGGTTGGGCGCAAGTTTGTTACCCTTATGGTGCATCTGATGAAGATGCTCTTGAAAAAATGCGTTATGATCTGTTTTATATAAAAAACTATTCAGTACTGCTCGATTTTAGAATTATAATTGATACGATAAAAGTTGTTTTGACTGGGTTTGGAGGTCGATAATGGTAAGGAAAATTGTTTTTTTTGGTACTTTTCTAGTCTCCGTTTGTTTATCTCTTATTGGTTCTGCAGTTGCTTCAGATTATCTTATCGGCCGTGGTGATGTCCTAGAAATCTCAGTATGGGGTGTACCAGAAATGAGCCGTTCAGTAACGGTTCGACCCGATGGCAAAATTACCCTTCCTGCAGTTGGTGATGTGTTGGCTGATAGAAAAACACCTTCAACGCTTAGTGATGATGTTGCTATTAAAATGAAGAATTTCATAAAGCAACCAATTGTTACCGTTTCGGTAGAGCAAATTGTCAATAATCGTGTTTACATTACAGGCAGTAGTGTGTCGCGAGTTTTTGACATGGCTAAAGAGACTACTTTATTGCGATTGTTGAGTGAACTTGGTGATTTGTCTGCGGTTGATTTAAGAAGGGCATACCTTTCAAGAAATAATAAAAAAATAAATACTGATATCTATTCTCTATATTATGAAGGTGATACAGCTCAAGATTTAAGTTTGGAAGCTGAAGATATAATATTTATTCCAAGTAGTCGATTGAATTTAGTTTACGTTATTGGCGCTGTCGCTAGTCCTCAGCATATGCAATTTTATGAAGGAATGAAAGTCATGGACGCTATTCTTGCTGCTGGAGGTTTTACCGATTTTGCCAAAGAGGGTAGCGTTTTTGTTATAGATAAGAATAAAAATAAACAGCGCATAGATTTGAAACAAGTAATTAAAGGTAAAGATGTCAGTGCAAATGTACAATTGAATCCAGGTGATTATGTAATTGTTGAAGAAAGTATTTTTTAGGAAAAGTTATTAATGGATAATTTTAAAGAAATTTTTAAATACTTACGCGCTCTGTATCGGTATCGATATCTATTTACCTTGATCTCACTGCTTATAATGACTGTGATAGGGGCATATAGTTTAACTTTACCAAAAAAATATAGCGTAGATACAACCGTTTTTATCGAGAGAAATGTTATCGATAATTTAGTTAGAGGGATAGCCGTTACCCCTGATATTAATGATAGAATTAGAGTATTGCGGTACGCTATTTTGAGTCGAGACCTAGTAGTTAAGACTCTTGAAGATGTTGGATCTGACATCTTTACAAAAAATAATGCAACTCAACAACGGTATATATCAGAACTTACCGAACGGATTCACTTGAGGATTCGTGGTCAAGAATTGTTCATTGTAACATTAATTGATAAAGATCCAGTCTTTGCACAAAAATTTGTTAATACTTTGGTTGGCAAGTACGTTGAAGAAAATATTTCTTCAAAACGTGAAGAAACCTACGGTGCAAACCGTTTTCTCGGTGAGCAAATAGAAACATTTAAACTTAAGCTAGAAGCATCTGAAGATAAGATTATTGAATTTAGAAACAAAAATGGTATCTATTTTTCCGTGGATGAAAACTCTACATTAGCAAATATAAGAGAGCTAGAGGGACAAATTGAGAGTATTACTTTATCTCAAGAGACTCAAATAGCACGTAAGAATCAAATTCAAAGTCAACTAGATTCGCTTCCAGAAACTATCGATATGGTCAGTGAAACGGCTGATGGAGATCGATTAGCAACAATGGAGCGGCGCTTAAACGATTTATTGCTTAAATATACCGATAATTATCCAGAAGTTGTGAGGCTTAAGACCGAAATTGATGCTTTAAAAAGTCGCTTGGTTGAACCAAATACGACGATGGACAAACCTGAGCGTACTAGATTGACTTCATTGAATCCGCTCTATCAAGAGTTGCAAGGGAGAGTCTTTGAAATTGATGCTGAATTGTCATCCCTTCGAGCTCAAAAATTAAATTTACTAAAAACGATTGCCAAACGTGAAAATGAATTACGTGAAGTCCCTGAGGCACGAAAAGAATTAGGGATCTTGACACAACAGCGTGATTCTATTCGTAATGTGTATGATGAATTGCTTGGCAGAATGAGTCAGTCAGAAGTCTCAAAACAGATGGAAATTGGTAATAAAGCCGCTACTTTTAGGATAGTAGATGCTGCAGTTTTACCCGAAGTACCGGTCTCACCCAATATGCTAAAAATGTTTTTACTCGCCATAGTTGGTGGATTTGGTTGTGGTATCGGGGGGATATTTTTATTGGTAAATATGGATGATAGTATTAGTGATGTGGAAGTTTTTGAAGAGCTTGGACTTGACGTTCTAGCCATAGTTCCCAATATTACAGACCCAGAACAGCTAAAGTTAAGATTACGCAAGGACGTTTTGGTATTTAGTTTTTCTGGACTTTACCTCCTTTGTTTCTCAGGGTTTTTTGCACTGGTTATAAGGTATGGTGACTTCGCCAGTTTCTACGTTAAACTGCAGAACTATTTGGGTTAATAATTATGAGTAGAATTGAAGAAGCACTTAAAAAGGCTGCAAGTAAACGTGAGTCTCCGATAGAGAGATTAGCTAATATTGCGCCAAAAGATAAAGTACCTGTTGCACGGCCTAAACCAATTAACGCAGTTGTTGGTCATATATCTGCCCTTTTAGACGTTGTTCCTCTTAAAATAGATCATCTATTATTGGCAACGGCTAGAGATGAAAAAAATGCAGTTGTTGAAGAATTTAATAAACTGCGCTCTACATTGATAGCTTTAACTAGAGGGGAAAAGTTTCTCAATACTTTGTTGGTAACAAGCACTGTGAGTGAAGAGGGTAAGTCTATGACTGCCTTAAATTTAGCAATTTCGCTCGCTAAAGAGCAAGATCATACCGTTTTGTTAGTTGATACCGACTTGCGTCGACCTTCAGTACATAGGTACCTAGATATTGCCCCCGAAGTTGGTCTGGTTAATTGTTTGCGTGATAGTTTACCTATAGATCAAGCATTGGTTAAAACTGGTGTAGGTAAGCTTGTTGTATTACCGGCAGGTGAAGCTCTTAAGGACCCTTTGGATTTATTATCGTCTAATCGAATGAAAACTATCGTTAGAGAATTAAAAGATCGCTATCCTGATAGATATATAATTTTTGATACTCCGCCTGCTTATCCATTTGCTGATGCCGGTGTTCTTGCGGCTATGGTAGATTCAACATTGTACGTTGTTAGGGAGGGGAGGGCGAAAAAAGACGAATTGCTGAAAACTATAGAAGAATTTAAAAACCATAATTTACTTGGTGTTATTTATAATGACGCACATACTTTTATTAAGAAAAATAACTACTATTATGAGTGATTTGTAAAATAGCTATTAACAGGTATGATTAATATATTAAAAAAGGTGGGTGTTATGAATTACATTTTTAAACTATCTATGCTTACAGCATGTTCTCTATTATTTTTTGTATCGCTTGCAGGGGCAGAAGTTGAATTTCATCCTCGTTTAACCATTGGTGAAGAGTATAACGATAATCTTTATCTTACTGATGGTAATGAAATAGAGGATTGGATTACTACAATTGAACCTGGTATTAACCTTACCTATAACAATCGGTTTCTTGATGCGGTGATTGATTACTCACTTTACTACCAATTTTATAAAGATCAAACAGACGCTAACCAAGATAACTTTAAAGATGTTCAGCGAGCAGATGCTACCGCTTTGTTTTTTGTTGGACGTCCGTTTACTTTGGCTCTTAGCGAAGTAATTAGTCGAGAAGTTATTGATGAAAGCGAACGAAACGCTGAGTATAACGAGATTGTCAATCGTTCTACTGTTTACAACACAACCGTTACTCCTGAATATAGTTTGCAATTATTTCCAACATTATCACTAGTGGTTGGAGGTACTTACGATAGGTTTGATTATGTTGACTCACGAGGAAGCGATTCTGAAGAACACGAAGGAAGAGTATCTCTAGTAAAGCAATTATCATCTTCTACCGAGCTATATGGTCGCTATGCTTATGCAAGATTTACTTCTGATGTTAATACTGACGAGTATGACCGTCAAGACTATGTAGTTGGGTTAACTCAAAGAGTTGGTGGCCGTACAACGATTTCAGCTGAAGGTGGGTATAGTGATGTAGAATACGATGATAATACTGATGCTGATAGTTATAATTGGTTGATTGATGTTGTTTATAATTTATCTGAACCTATCACGATTTCTATCAATTATTCCCAAGAATTTGATAACACCATAGAGGGTGATTTAACGAAAAATCGTGATGCGAGTGTTCGTGCTGCATATGAAAATGAATCGCTTACTGGAGCAAGTGAAGTTTATTGGAATAATACTGACTATGTTCGTACGAACAGGGAAGATGAAGCTTATGGTTTGCGAGCTGAACTCTCTAAACCACTCGCTAGCAATTTGATTGTAAATTTTGATGCTGAATACGAACGAGCTGAGTATATAGAAATCGATTCTGATGAAGATATAGATCGTTTCACTATTGGTACATCACTAGATTATGAATACCGCCGCTTTACTGCATCGCTTGGGTATCGTTATCGCATTAATGAATCTGATGTTGCTGGTAATGACTATGACAATAATATTGTAACGTTAACTGGAGCAATGCATTTCTAATGTATACAGAGTTTTTTGGTCTTAGTGCAAAACCTTTTGATTTACTACCAAATCCGAAATTTCTTTATTTGAGTAAAGGGCATAGAAAGGCCCTAAGTTATCTCCAGTATGGTGTGCAGGAGCATGCTGGTTTTACTTTACTTACTGGCGAAGTAGGATCAGGGAAAACTACTTTAGTTCGCGATATTATAAATAAAATTAGTAGCGATATAACTTTATCTATGATTTTTAACACCAAGGTCGATGGCCGGCAATTAATTGCGATGATTAATGCTGATTTTGGACTTGTTACTGAGGGTAAAGAAAAAGTCGACTTGATTGCAGATTTAAATGATTTTTTGCTTGCAGAATGTACTTCTAATCGTCAACCAATCATTATCATTGACGAAGCACAAAATCTTACCGCTGATGCCCTTGAAGAAATACGTCTGTTGTCAAATTTAGAAGCAGATAATTTTAAAATGGTTCAAATTATCTTGGTAGGGCAACCTGAACTTAAACAGATTATAGCTCAACCATCGTTACGTCAGTTACGGCAACGAATTAGCATTAGTTGTCACCTTAATCCTTTAAATCGTGAAGAAGCAGAAGAGTATATTTACCATCGTATTTCTACAGTCGGTAGTCGTGACTGTGTTTCTTTTATGGATGGTGTAATAGATGAAATATTTAGATTTAGCGATGGAGTGCCTAGGTTAATAAATTTAATTTGTGACTTTTTGTTGTTGTCAGCATTTGTTGATGAAACCCATAAAATTGATATGGCATTGGTTACTGATGCGATCAATGAGCTTTCGTTCGAAAGTCCATCTGCATTACCTATTGAAGCAAATGTTAGTAGTTCAAAAGTAGTGTCAGCAGCTGACATCCCGACTAACATTGAAGATCGGCTAGAACGAATTGAAGAGTCATATGCAAAGCTAAATTCTGATAGATCTGAAAAAGAGGGTATTTTAGAGCGTCTTTCTAGTCAAGGAAGTATTTTAGAGTATCTGATAAATCAGCAACATGGACAGTTTGGGCAATTCAATGATCAACTAAAGAAAATATCTGCGCAAATAGATAGATTGCGTCAGGCTGTTTTGGTAGATGGAAAACAGTAAAACTAAAATATTTGACAGGATTAAGATCTGATAAAATCTGATTAAGATCAGATAAACACAAGTGATATTGTTTAAAATCAAAAACAGGAACTACGGTTTAGATTTTACATCAGAACTTATCCTGTTAGTCCTGTCAAAGGTTGTTGATTGTAGATTGCAAACAGGAATGCTAAAACATTTGACGGATGAAAATCTGATAAATCCTGATTAAGATCAGATATACACTAATAGGTTTTGTTTAAAACCAAAAACAGGAACTACGGTTTTGATT
>JADGED010000121.1 GCA_016744555.1 Desulfuromonadaceae bacterium | reverse complement strand
GCCCATGCCCGCTATGTTGGTTGTTGAGGTTAGGCATCCCCTTGCCATTATCTTCAACCGATAAGACCATGGTGCTTTCACGCAGTTCAAGGTTGACCTCATATCTTGAGGCAGAAGCATGTTTGATGACGTTTTGAATGGCTTCAATGCAAATACGGTAGAGGGCTAATTGTTTTACCCTCCCTAGGTCAAGATTGCTGGTTTTAGGGTCTATATGTAGATAGTATTCGGGGAGTTCATCATTGTCACAATGCTGTTCTAAATACGCCTCAATTGCCGCACCAAGCCCAAGGATATCAAGGGTTTGGGGGTGTAGATTGTTCATTATGTCACGTAAGTTGGAAATCGCTAGTTCCAGTTTTTGCTCTAGTTTGTCCGCTTGAGCAGTGCATTCAATGTCCATTTGTTTGGATGGTAAGCTTTGTAATTCGCGCAAAATGTTAGAAAAGTCAGATAACGATTGATCGTGAAGGTCCATGGCTATGCGTCGGCGTTCTTCTTCAGCCCCTTCAAGTAATTTTTCGGTTCCTACAACCCTTATTAGCCTTCTCGTCATTCGTTTTATTGAAACAGCTAAAGTGTCTAGCTCGTCGTGAATGTGGTCTGGAGTTGTAGGTAGCTCTAGCTCTCCGCCAGCAATTTTGGCAGCATTCAAGGAGAGTAGCTGGATGCGTTTAAGAATTCGTCGACTAAAATAGCTAGAGATGAGGATGCCAAGGAGGATGGCAAGGATTAAAACAGACATGGATACCAGAGCCGTCCGCTCTACTAATTTTCCTATGTCGCGTTCTTGCAACAACCGTAACTGGTTACGGTGGCTTTGGGTAAGGTTAGATAGTTTCGCCAACTCCGACCTAAATCTGGCAAACGATTCTGCGGTGTTGTTGGATGTTGGGCTGTAAGCAGGGTTAAGTTTTTTTCCTAGCTGCAGTAACTGGTAGATTTGATCTGGTCTCTTTATTGAGCCAAATGGTTCTAGTCGTTCTATTGCATTAAGAAGGTGCTCATACAGATCCGCTGCTAATGCCATCTCTTCAGGGGCTGTAATGCCTGTGTGTTGCCTGGCGCGGAGGAGAACATGGAGGCGTCTGGCAACCATGTCAGCTTCGGCTAAAGCAACAAATGTTGTTCCAATCGATTTTGCTTCGTGACGTTTAGAGGCTAGGTTCCAGTAAGTGTACTGCATGAATCCAAGCAAAAGGATGAGGAGGATCAGCATCGTTGCTGGAGCCAGTAGGACTTGTTGTTTTACCGTTATTCGCATGCAGGCAAATTAACACAGTATTTAACCTTATGCACTGTGCGGATACGCAGATTGTAAATAAATTATCGCAATGAAAAAGGTCGGTAAATAAAAAAGCCCCAAAGACCTGGAGGGGGGGTAGGTCTTCGGGGCAGGAGACCTTCAAGAAGATCTCTGTAAAACACTATATACGCTTTTTGTCAGAAATGGAATGAAAAAAGTGTGAAGAATAAAATTTTCATCTTATTTTATGTCTGCGAAGATCCAGGCGCGTATTTACAGTTATATTTTCTTTAACTTTGGAAGAGTTACTGTAAAGGTGCTGCCTTGCCCAAGAGTTGAGGTGACATTTATTTCTCCTTGATGGGCATTTACGATCCACTTAACAATTGACAGTCCTAAGCCCGTCCCGCCATCGTAGCGGTTATTGGTCTTGTTGATGCGATAAAAGCGATCAAAAATAGAATTAAGGTGTTTTTCCTCCATCCCAATACCGCTGTCGCTAATTGTGATAGTTACGAAACTTGCTTCTTCTGTGAGTTCAATAGAGACGCTTCCATCTTCAGGAGTGTATTTTATCGCATTAGTAAGGAGGTTTAAAAAAACCTGCCGTAACCGTAAATTGTCAGCTTGCAGAGAAATTGACTCGTGCTTAGAGAGTAGGGTTACTTCAATGTTCTTGTCAGTCGCGAGTAGTTGGGCTTGATGGTGAAGTTCTTCAATGAGGCTATCGAGTCGCATGGGTTCAGTTTTGAGGGGGATCTCTCCAAGATCGCTTTTCGACAGAAGAAGGAGATCTTCAATTAGAAAAGTCATACGATTGATCTCTTCTAGGTTCGACTCAAGGACTTGATGGAGTTGGTTTATATCTCTATCATTACGCAGTGCAAGTTCTGTTTCACCGCGTAAAATAGTAAGTGGGGTGCGCAATTCGTGAGTAACATCTGCAGTAAATTGTTTTGCCCGGCGCAAGTTATTTGCCCGGCGCTCTATGAGATCGCTGCAACTTGCCGCTAAATTTTTAACTGCCGAACTTGTCCCTGCAGGTACAGTCAGTTCTGCTGGTTCAATTTCGGCATCTATATTTTCTATTGACTCCGTGAGTTGTTTAATCGCACTCAGGTCGTGATTTTCAAATTTGTTAGACATAATCCAGTGTCGCTTCGAGGTGAATGGCTATGTTGAGTAATTAAATAATTAGCGTGTTGCTAAAAAACGCCTCAACTTTAAACCGGACAATCGCATAGTCGGTAGCTGAGGCGTCTTAGGGGTTAATCCTTTGTGCGCTTAATCAATCGGATTCCTTTAATACATATCCCATGCCACGAACGGTATGAATAAGTTTTTTATCAAAATCGCGATCAATTTTTTTGCGTAAATAGTTAACATATACATCAATTATATTGGTAAATGAATCAAAGGTGTAATCCCAAACGTGTTCTGCGATCATGGTTCGAGTAAGAACTTGGTTTGGGCTACGCATAAAGTATTCTAGTAATGCATACTCTTTTGATGTGAGGTCAATCTCTGTCTTATTGCGCCACACTTTATGCCCAACAGGGTCAAGTCGAAGATCTGCAAAGGTTAGCTCTGCTCCACGGTCTTGCGACCCTCGCCGAATCAGCGCCCTTACCCTTGCAATGAGCTCAGCGAAGGCAAACGGTTTAGTTAGGTAGTCGTCACTGCCAATATCGAGACCAGAAACAATATCTTCAATAGTGTCTTTTGCAGTAAGGCAAAGAATTGGGCTGGCTACGTTGTTTTCACGTAGTTCCTTGATGGCGCTCAGGCCGTCTTTTTTGGGCAACATTACGTCCATGAGGATTAGGTCGTAGGCAGCATTTATTGCCATTTGGATGCCTTCTTCACCATCATAAGCTACATCAACAGAGAACTCTTCTTCTTCAAGTCCTCGCTTAATGAAACTGGCAACTTTTTTTTCGTCTTCAACAACCAAGATGCGCATTGTTCGTTTCTCCTCTGGTCTTTATTGTTACGCTATCATTACTTCGCCCTACGCATTATATAACGCTTAGGTTAACTGTTTTGCGTAGGCGGGGTGGTAGAAATGTGAAAATGTTAGAGGTCAGCACGACATTAACTCCGTATTATTACATTACTACCAGTAAATTTTTTTCACTTTAGCAGAGACGGTTTTACGGTGCAAGAATAATAATAATCATTTTTTAATTATTATTCTTTTATGCTAGTTCGTGAGTATAAAATTGTGTATGAAATTCTATAATTTAGATTCTGTATTGCTTTTGAGTGATAGATTCTGTTAATTAAGTGTTTATGGAAAATGAGTGGATTGTTATTGAAGTTGAGGTCGTTGGGCAATTGGTTGATATTGCCGTTGCCATATTGTCAGAGTGTGGTAGCACTGGCACTGTTGTTGAGGAACGTGCTCTTGATACTTTTGTGGTCCCAGATGAAGAGTTAGAGGCTACAACGCCATACACCTTGCAGGCTTATTTTGACACTGTTCCCGATGTGGAAAAATTGATTGCCGAAATTGAGGCCGCTTTTAATGCTATGCCGTTGTTTTCGGGCAACGCATTTCATGTGAAGGCTTCTGATTCAATTCATAATGAAGACTGGGCACAGGGTTGGAAACAAAATTTCTCTAGTTTTCATGTTGGCTCACGGTTGGTAATTCGTCCTAGTTGGGAGGACTATACTCCCCATGATGATGAAGTTGTAATTGAGATAGATCCAGGGATGGCGTTTGGTACCGGTACTCATGGAACGACGAAGTTATGCTTGGAATTGATTGCCGAATTGTTAGACAGTGACAACCCTCCAGCTAAAATGATTGACGTTGGTACAGGTTCTGGAATATTGGCGCTTGGAGCGGCAGCACTTGGTTGTCAGGATATCACTGCAACAGACATTGACCTTGTCGCCTGCAGGGTGGCACATGATAATATTGCACTAAATAGTTATGGCCAGCAGATAACTGTAAGTGATCAACCTCTGGAAGAGATTGACGGTCAATTTAATTTAATTGTTGCCAATATAATGGCAGAAGAGAACGTAAGATTAAGGCGTGAATTTTTTAAGCACCTTGTGCCTGGTGGTTGGTTAATTTTATCAGGGATTCTGGAAGAGAAGGAGCAATTTGTGGTAACTGGATTTGCCGATTTGCCACTTAGATTGTCTCCAAGTAGGTATCAAGATGAGTGGGTTTGCTTGGCGTTTTACCGGGAAAAATAGATGCGTAGCTTTTATTTGCCGGAAGTTGAATTGCGCTGCGGTGCAGTTGTCTGTTTGCCTGCGGAGCTACAACGCCATTTACTTACTGTGCTCCGCCTTCAGCCCGGAGAAGAAATCCTTTTGTTTAGTGGCAAAGGACAAGTAGCTAAGGCTGTGTTAAGGCCAGAGAACAAGGCAGAACTTCTTAGTATTGATACTTATCCGCAACCAAAGTGCCCATTGACATTGATTCAAGGGATGCCAAAAGGGGATAAGGTCGAGCTGATCTTGCAAAAAGGGACAGAGATTGGAGTGAATGATTTTCACTTGGTTTCAATGAGCCGCAGTGTGAGTCAGTTAAAAGGCGAGCGCAAGAAAAAGCGGCAGCACCGCTGGGAAAAAATAGTTCAAGAGGCTGCTAGGCAAAGTCAGCAGTATCACGTGCCACAGCTACAGATAGACACAACTTTTACCGAAACGTTGGACGCAGTTGAGGCCGATTTGAAATTGCTCTTGTGGGAGGACAGTGCTGAGCCATTAGCAGCGGTATTGCCACAAGTACAGCCAAAACAAATAGCAGTTGTTGTCGGGCCAGAGGGGGGAATTACACCTCAAGAAGAAGATCAAGCTAGTCGTGCAGGGTTTCGATCGGTAAGTCTCGGGCCAAGAATTTTGCGTACAGAAACGGCAGGGCTTGCGATAATGACGGTTTTGCAATATCTTTATGGTGATTTGGCCGCTGGTCGGCAAGCTTAATAGACGATGGATTAAAGAAAGGAAAGGTCATGAGATGTCCTAAGTGTGGCTATAACAGTTTTGACCACTTTGACAGTTGTAAAAAATGTGGGAACGATCTGGTCATGTTCAAGCAGAACTACGGCATTAAGAGTGTGTTGTTTCCCGGCGATATGACCCCAGACGGGAAAGCTCCAGAGGCTGGTGCAGATGATTCTATCGCCGATGCTGCCGTAGCTGCCGTTGCTGCAGCAGCAAGCCCAACACTGGCACCGGCACCTGAAACGGCTGCTGAAGCAAGTGAAGCTGATAGTGATGATTTTGGTTTCGACTTTATGGGCGACACTGCTGAAGATGATGATCTTACTTTTGACGAGTTGTTTGAAGAAGCTCCTGAAGACGAAGATATTGAAGAGACTATTGAAGCACCGAAAGCTAAGTCGGAAGATGATGACTTGGATGATGATTTCGGATTTGATGTTGATAGTGATGGCGGCGAAGATGCCGGCAACGACTTTTCATTTGACGATGAAGCATTAGAAGCTCCAGCTGAAGCTGAAGATATAGGGACTGAGGAGGACCCCAAGTCCCCTTTTGAATTACCGGAGTCTTCACAGGATGTGAGGGCTCCGGAAGCAAGTCTCGATAGTTTTGTTGAAGCAGGGCGTACTGCAACTGTTTCGGTGCAAGATGGCTTGGCGGAAACTGCAGAGCTGGTTGCAGAAGCAGACATAGAGTCAGAAAACTATGTTTTTGAAACTGCTGAAGCTGCTGAAGACGGTGAACTGTTTAGCGTAGAAAAAGTAGCGCCAGTTGTGGAGCCAAAAGTTGCGATGGATCCAGTGCCAGCAATTGTTGCCACGCAATCCGTTCATGCTTCATCTCAAGAGGTGGCGCCTGTTGATAGGTTTTCTACACCGACGGTACGAAATTGTGTTAGTGCTTTTATTTATGATCTCGTAATTTTAATCACAGTTGGGGGTTGCTTTATTGTTGCTGCCGAAGCGGCTATGTCGACGCAGGCAACTCGCTTGCTCCCGTCTTTAGATACCCTTATTAATTTATCGGTGCCATATTTTCTCGTGCTGTTTTTTCTTTCGTTTGGCTATTTTACCCTCTTCCATTTTTTGGCAGGTCAAACCCCTGGGAAAATGCTTACTGGTATGCGGGTGGAGACCATCGATGGTGAGCCGCTGGCTTTTGCTCAGGCTTTTTTGCGTAGTGTCGGAGGGTTACTGCAGCTTTTGCCAGCTGGCATTGGTTATATCCTTGTGATGAGTAATTCTGAACGTCGAGGTTGGAACGATAAACTTGCAGGGACAAGAGTTGTTGTCCTCTCTGAGGCCTCCTGTTGATAGTGGCGCTGGGCTTAGTAATTAGCCCGATGCTTTTGTGAAAATATAGTACCTAATAATAAAAAATTGGCAGTAAATCTTCTTTAGTAAACTTATTATTTATGTTTATTCTTGGCGGGTTTGGTGCCTTTTTTTATGGCTGTAACTTGTGATATGGTTCCGTAAAGCTAAAGTTAACTTCGATTGTTTGATTAATTAATGTCGGGAGAAGCAATGAAATTCACTAAAATGCATGGTGCAGGTAATGACTATATCTACATAAATGGATTTACAGAGTCGATTACGCAGCCAGATGTTTTGGCACAGCAGGTAAGTGATAGAAACTTTGGTATCGGTGGCGACGGGCTGATCCTTATCTTACCCTCCATTGTAGCCGATGTTCGTATGCGGATGTTTAATTCTGATGGCAGCGAGGCCGAAATGTGCGGCAACGGCATCCGTTGCGTTGCAAAATATGCATACGATCATGGTTTAGTTGATAATTTGGACATCAATGTTGAAACTGGCAACGGGGTGTTGGCGCTGAAAATGTTTGTCGGTCCATCGAAATTGGTGGAGTCGGTGCGAGTCAATATGGGAGAGCCACAATT
>JADGED010000120.1 GCA_016744555.1 Desulfuromonadaceae bacterium | reverse complement strand
GGGTTCCTTCATGTCTCGAAAGATCTTGGCCTGAAGAGTCCCTATCAAAGCATGGTGCAACTGCAGAGTAGTGAAGTTGCTGAAGATCTTGCGTGGTATTTAACTAATTCTGAACAAGTGCCATCTAGTATTGGGCTAGGGGTAGAGTTAAATAGTGATGGTAACGTAAAAATGGCTGGCGGCTTTTTATTGCAATCGTTGCCCCCTGGTGACGAAACCAAAATTGATGTATTGACCAAAAGAATTCAAGCTTTGCCACCAACTACTACGCTATTGCAGCAAGGATTAAGTCCAACAGATATTTTAGGGCGCATATTTGGTTCGGACGAATTTCAAGTACAGCAGAAAGTACCACTCCAGTTTTATTGCCCCTGCAGTCAGGAGCAAATTGAAACTATGTTGATTGGTCTTGGTAAGGTAGAGTTGAGCGAAATGCTTGCCAGTACAGATCCCGTTGAAGTCGTTTGTGAATACTGCCGTAGTTGCTACCGATTTAATGATGCACAAATGGAAACTTTAATCGCAGCAACGTAGTTTGGTAGTGAGGTGCTTACGGCAGTACGAAAATGTAGATTGTAAAGCGATATTCTATGTTGCCAAGCACACACTAAGAATACTTTATTTCCCTATCTGGTAATTGTGGGTTGGAGCGGATTGCGTCCCAGTAAAGGTTCTGCCCACACAGTATCAGTAAAATTTGCTAAAATTACCTTGTTCGGCACCTATTCGATTGAGCCTAAAAAACTAATAAATACCAAAAACTGCTGTAATTTTAGAGTTAAAGCGAATAATTATGTTAGTGAAAATTGCATACTGTATACCGTATTTCTCTTGACATAGCGGCAGAATTATCCTAGTTTTCACACGCTGCGGACACTCTCGTCGACCTATAGGGTGCAGTGAACGGGTTAATTTCTTCTATGGAAGGAGCGGTTTCATATGCTGGATATTTATTTGCCGATTCTGATTGTTATTGGAATCGCATTCGCTTTTGCAATTGTGTCGGTCTCATTGTCACGGTTGATCGGGGTTAAAAAACCCAGTGCTGTCAAGTTGGCTCCATACGAGTGTGGTATGCCGATTATTGGTTCAGCGCAAGAGCGTTTCTCCATCAAGTTTTACATCATTGCTATGCTTTTTATTCTCTTCGATATCGAAGCAGTTTTCTTATACCCATGGGCGGTTATGTTTAAGCGCCTCGGTATTTTTGGCTTCATGGAGATGGGAGTATTCATCATTATTCTTCTAGTTGGCTTTATTTATGTGTGGAAAAAAGGAGCTCTGGAATGGGAGTAGAACAAACCCAGGAAGTTAAGACTTTAGGGAGTGGTTTTGTCACAACCAGTTTAGACAAATTGGTTAACTGGTCACGTGCCAGTTCTATGTGGCCACTGACCTTTGGTTTAGCATGCTGTGCTATTGAAATGATGGCAACTGGTGCTGCTCGGTTTGACCTTGACCGGATGGGAATCTTGTTCCGTGCGTCACCGCGACAAGCCGATGTAATTATTGTTGCTGGTACTGTAACTAAAAAAATGGCACCAGTTATTAAGACTGTATATGAGCAAATGCCAGAGCCACGCTATGTTATTGCTATGGGTGCCTGTGCTTCTTCGGGCGGCATCTTTGATACATATAGTACAGTTCAGGGTGTTGATGAGATCTTACCGGTTGATGTTTATATCCCCGGTTGCCCCCCACGTCCTGAAGGTTTGCTCTACGGCTTGATGAAGCTGCAAGACAAGATCAGGGCTGAGCGCAATACCTTTGGTGCCGCTATTGGTGTTGGAGACGTAATTCATAACAAGGCCTAATTGCCTAGTTGATGACAGGGAAAACAATGAGCGATAAAGCGATTGTTGAAAAACTAAAGGCGAAGTTCGCATCCGAAGTTTTGGATGTTGTTGAATTTCGGGGTGAGACAACGATCACCGTTAATAAGGGGCAGATTGTTGATATCTGTACCTTTATGCGTGATAGCTTAGGTTACAATTTGCTTTGTGATCTTTGTGGGGTCGACTATATGGGACAATCACCACGGTTTATGGTGGTGTACAATCTCTATAATATTACGACCAAACAACGGATTCGGATTAAAGCACCGGTTGCAGAAGAAAATGCCAATATCGATACGGTCAGTACAGTTTGGTCTACAGCAAACTGGCACGAGCGTGAGTGTTGGGATTTGATGGGGATCAATTTTAATAATCATCCCGACATGCGCCGTATTCTGATGCCAGCTGACTGGGAAGGACACCCACTGCGTAAAGATTATCCTGTGCAGGGGCCTGACCGTGAGCCATATCAGGGGCGACTCTCCTAATTTTAGCTAATACTTAATCGGACGAGGCAGACAATGGCAGCAAATACAACCGAAACAATGACCATCAATATGGGTCCTCAGCACCCGTCAACGCACGGTGTGTTGCAGTTGATCCTTGAGCTTGATGGTGAAATTGTCCAAAAGGCGACTCCTCATATAGGTTTTCTCCACCGGGGTGTAGAGAAACTTTCAGAGCATCGTACTTATCATCAAATTATTCCACTGACCGACCGGCTTGATTATCTAGCACCGATGAGTAATAACCTCGGTTATGTGCTAGCGGTTGAGAAGTTGCTTGGTATTACAGATGATATCCCAGAACGTGCAGAGCGTGTTCGGGTTATTATGGCCGAGCTTACCAGACTGAAAAGTCACTTGGTTTGGCTGGCTTGTCATGCGCTTGATATCGGTGCAATGACAGTCTTCTTGTATTGCTTCCGTGAGCGTGAACATATCACCGATATTTACGAAAAAGTTTCAGGTGCACGGATGACCTCGAACTACTTCCGTGTTGGTGGCCTTTCTGAAGATCTCCCCGAAGGTTTAGATAGCGAAATTCGTGCCTTTGCTGAGTCTATGCCAGCCCACATTGATGAGTATGAGGGTTTGTTGACCGGTAACCGCATTTGGCAGAAGCGTACCATCGGTGTTGGTGAAATCAGTGCTGAAGACGCTATAGATATTGGTATCACTGGCCCAGCACTAAGGGCTTCTGGTGTTGATTGGGATCTGCGTCGGGATAACCCATATAGCGGTTACGAAGATTACGACTTTGAAGTTCCAGTTAGAACTAATTGCGATACCTTTGATCGTTATAAGCTTCGTCTGGACGAAATGCGTCAATCTTCACGGATTATTTTGCAGGCGTTGGATAAGTTAAAGCCTGGACCAATCTTAGCAGATTGCCCCAAGGTAGTTTTGCCACCAAAGCAAGATGTGGTTAACAACATCGAAAGCTTGATCCACCACTTTAAAATTATCACCGAGGGCTTTAAGCCTGAAGCTGGTGAAATTTATCAGGGGGTTGAGGCGCCAAAAGGTGAGTTGGGTTACTATTTAGTTTCAGATGGATCTACCCATCCATTTAGAATGAAAATTCGCCCACCATCGTTTGTCAATTTGCAAGCATTACCACAGATGGTTGAAGGAAAATTATTGGCGGACGTTATCGCAGTTATTGGTACCCTAGATATTGTACTTGGTGAAATCGACCGGTAATTTATTGCCAAAGCGTTTTATATTGGATTGCCGGTAGATCTGACCGGCTGCAAACGGCAGCAATGCCATAGACTGATGAAGGAAGAGGATGGTCATGACGCCAGAAGTTCTGACACTCTCGGAAACACCTTGGTTATTTACAGGGGTCATGTTAGGTAAAATTATCGTGGCTTTTGTTGGTACTTTATTGATTGTTGCTTACGCTACTTATGCTGAGCGTAAAATAATCGGTAGAATGCAGACCCGGATGGGACCAAATATGACCGGCCCAAAAGGTCTATTACAGCCAATTGCCGATGGATTGAAACTCTTTTTCAAAGAGGACATCATTCCATCACAAGCCCATTACTTGGCTTTTATCTTAGCGCCAATGATGATTTTGGCTCCAGCATTCATTTCCATAGCGGTTATCCCTTTTGGCGGTGACCTCCATTTCACTTATGATGGGACGCTATACGAAGTGCCGTTGCAGATCACCGATCTTAACATCGGCGTACTGTTCATCGTTGCTATGGCTGGTCTTGGTGTTTACGGAATCGTTCTTGCCGGTTTGGCATCAAACAGTAAGTACTCTCTGCTCGGTGGTATTCGTTCTACTGCACAGATGATCTCTTACGAGCTTGCTGCTGGACTCTCAATAGTTGCTATCTTCATGTTGTCTGAGACCCTCAGTATGCGTGGGATAGTACAAGCACAACAATTACCAATTTGGGGAATTGAGTCACTAAGCTTTCTCCCTAACTGGTATATCTTTACTCAGCCTTTGGCATTTGGATTGTTCGTGATTGGCTCTATGGCCGAAATAAACCGGACCCCATTTGACTTGCCAGAAGCTGAAACCGAGCTGGTCTCTGGTTTTTGTACTGAATATTCAGCAATGAAGTACGCACTGTTCTTCATGGCAGAGTATGCCAATATGATTACTGTTTCTGCAATCGCTGCAACATTGTTCCTTGGCGGTTGGGGTGGCCCATTCTTCGGCTGGATTAACTTCCTGATTAAAGTCTTCGCCTTCATGTTTTTCTTTATCTGGATTCGGGCGACCTTCCCGCGTCTTCGTTACGACCAGTTGATGTTTTTGGGCTGGAAAGTGCTACTGCCCTTGTCACTTGCAAATATTGTTATAACCGGTATTGCAATACTACTCTGGTAGTAACCACACACGCTGTGTAGAGGATAGATATGTTTAAAGATTTCGCCAAAGGCTTAAGTATAACACTGAAGCACCTGCTTCCCGGAAACCGTACCACTGTAAATTATCCGAAGCAGAAATTGGAAATGGCACCACGTTTTCGTGGCTTACACCGTTTAGTTCCAAGTCAACATCGGGAAAAATGTGTTGCTTGTTATTTGTGCCCAACAGTGTGCCCGGCAAAATGTATTACTGTTGTTTCGGCAGAAGATGCAAAGGGTGAGAAATACCCTGAAGTATATGAAATAGACTTGCTGCGTTGTATTTTCTGTGGTTATTGCGTTGAAGCATGTCCGGTTGAAGCGATTGAAATGACAAGCGCATATGAACTGGCTGATTTTGACCGTGCCGATTTTAACTTTGACAAGGAACGTCTTCTCAAGTCGTAACAAGGAGTTCAAGTTAACATGGAAGCCATTCTCTTTTATATTACCGCTGCGGTTGCGATTCTTTCGGCATTGTTTGTTACCCAATGTCGTAACCCAGTAAATAGTGCATTGAATTTGATTACCACTTTTCTTTGTCTGGCTGTTTTTTACGTCATGCTTGAAGCGCCATTTATGGCTGCAATTCAAATCATGGTTTATGCCGGTGCAATCATGGTGCTGATTATCTTTGTTATCATGCTGCTCAATCTAGGACTGGCGGTAAAGAGCCGTTATTCGCACGGTTTAGCTGGTGGTGGCTTTGTTGCGGCACTGGTTCTGTTAGTTACTAGCCACTTTGTTGGTACTGGTGTTGCGACCGGAACTGGTGGTGAGATTACCAGTGAAGTGATTGCGAGTTATGGCCATACTGAACTAATTGGTCGTGCTATGTTTGTCGATTTTTTGCTCCCTTTTGAGATTGCTTCAATTCTATTGCTAGTAGCAATTGTTGGTGCCGTTGTCCTCTCAAAACGCAAAGTATAATTTGGTCTAACGCTGGAGAGTTATCCATGATTACCGTAAATCACTACATGATGTTGAGTGCGATCTTATTTGCAATTGGTACATTTGGCGTACTGACCCGTAAAAACGCCATCGTTATCTTTATGTGCATTGAGGTAATGCTTAACTCGGTTAATTTGACCTTTATTGCCCTATCACGTCACGTTGGTAATATGGACGGTCAAATTTTTGTTTTCTTTGTTATGACGGTTGCTGCAGCAGAAGCGGCAGTTGGCCTTGCGTTGATGATCGCATTCTTTCGTAATAAAGATTCGATCGATACCGATGATTTCAACTTGCTTAAATGGTAGATAATTACACTTTTATGGGTGTTTTAGCTAATAGGAGAGTTTGATGTACAGTAATCTGTGGCTCATCCCATTCTTCCCACTGGTCGGTTCATTAGTAAACGGCTTGTTTGGTAAGAAGATCAAAAATGAAGCAGTGATTGGTGGTATTGCCACCGGCATGATGTTCCTTTCATTTTTGGTTGCTGCACAAAACTTTTTCCGGTTGCTCGGCGACAGTGAAAAAATACATGAACTAGTTATGGGTTCATGGATAACGGTCGGTCAAGTGCAGATAAATTGGGAGTTTTTGCTCGATCCGCTCTCTGCTGTAATGATCATGGTAGTTACTGGTGTTGGTACTTTAATTCACCTCTACTCTATCGGCTATATGAGCGGTGAGACTGGTTTCTACCGGTTCTTCTGTTATCTCAACCTGTTTGCATGCGCAATGCTGATGTTGGTTCTTGGTGGCAACGCTTTGGTAATGTTCATTGGTTGGGAGGGCGTTGGTCTTTGTTCTTACCTCTTGATTGGTTATTACTACGAGAAGAAGAGTGCTAGTGACGCAGCGAAGAAAGCTTTTGTTGTTAACCGTGTTGGTGATTTCGGCTTTCTCTGTGGCTTATTTATCCTCTTTTGGGCACTAGCTGAAAAGGGTATTTGGACGCTAAACTTTGTTCAAATTGCCGAACACGGCCATTTACTTGGAGCTGGCAGCGTAGTTGTTACTGTTGTTACCTTGTGTTTCTTTCTTGGTGCTACTGGTAAATCGGCGCAGATTCCGTTGTTTACTTGGCTGCCTGATGCGATGGAAGGTCCTACTCCGGTATCGGCACTTATCCACGCTGCAACCATGGTTACGGCTGGTGTTTATATGATCGGTCGAATGAATGGCTTGTTTGCCATGGCTCCGGCAACAATGATGACAATTGCCATTGTTGGTGCTGCCACGGCAGTATTTGCTGCAACAATTGGTTTTGCCCAAAACGATATCAAGCGGGTTCTCGCTTACTCAACTGTTTCACAGCTTGGCTACATGTTTTTGGCCATGGGTGTCGGTGCTTTTTCTGCGGGTATTTTCCACTTGATGACCCATGCATTTTTTAAAGCTTGCTTGTTTCTTGGTTCCGGCTCGGTTATCCATGGTATGCACCACGCATATCACCATGCTCATCTCCACGACGATCCTCAGGATATGCG
>JADGED010000011.1 GCA_016744555.1 Desulfuromonadaceae bacterium | reverse complement strand
TTCAGGTCATGCGTATGACGTTAACTGCATTCCTTCTGCTGTATTCACCACCCCTGAAGTTGCCGCCGTTGGCGAAACCGAAGCTGCGTTAAAGGAAAAAAACATTGCTTATAGTGCGGGGAAGTTTTTCTTTGCCGCCAGCGGTCGAGCACAATGTTCCGGCCAAACTGACGGTTTTGTAAAGGTTTTAGCTGCTCCAGATAGTGGTCTTATCTATGGGATACATATCGTCGGGGCACAAGCTTCTGAGTTAATTGCTGAGGCTGGTGCCGTATTGTCATTTGGCGGCAATGTAGCTGATTTAGCCGCAATTTGTCATGCCCATCCAACTTTGTCTGAGGCGCTTAAAGAGGCTGCCTTAGCAGTAAATAGAGTTGCTATTCATGCTTGAATTAGTACTGCTGAAAACCTTGACAAACTGTCGGTGACAGTTGACAATCACTCTTTTAAGCAGAACTGTTAAAGTTATGCAGTTATTTATAAAAATAGCAGCTTAGACCGGCTTGTAATGGTGGTCAAAGTGCGTTCCGGTATCTAGAAGGTTTTAAATTGAAAACTCTGAAGAAATTATTCTTTTTATTGATTGTTGTATCTTTGGTTGCAGCGGTAGCTTTTTATTTTCGTGATACCACTGCGCCTTTGCTGAGTTTAACTCCCGGCAGCGGTCCGATTACGAAGTCCACCAAAATCCTTTTGTCTCTCGAAGATTCTGGTATGGGGATTAAAAATGTTCAGGTGGTAGTGGTGCAAGGGAGTGAGCGGTCGCCTTTATTGAAACGAGATTTCCCGCCAGATACCAAGCAGGTCGATTTAGAGTTAGACTTATCTGTATTGAAATTGCAAGAGGGTGATTTGCAGATTGAAATCAGTGCGATCGACCAATCAATTTATCACCTAGGCGAAGGAAACTCGAATCAGCAAGTTTTTTCTCTAACTTACGATAGTAAAGCTCCAATCATAAGCTTGTTAAGTCGGCATCATAACTTTACCAAAGGTGGTAGCGGTTTAGTGATGTTTGCCTTAAATGAAGAGGTAGAAACGGTTGGGGTTAAGTTTGCCAATTATTTTTTTCCCGCTTATGAGCAAGATTCTGGTGACTACGCATGTTTAGTCGTTTATCCCTATGATATAAAAGATAGTGATTTTGTACCAAGAGTTTTTGCTCGTGATTTAGCTGGTAACGAACGTCAGTTGGGGATTTATTATCGAGCAAAAAATGTAAAATTTCGGCAACGTACGATAAATATCAACGATAAATTCTTAGAGCAGAAACTTCCTGAGCTTGAAGATCTTGCCCCCAATATCGCCAATAGCCTTGATGTTTTTTTGTATGTAAACCGTGAGGTACGACAGCAAAATCGAGAACAAATAGTCGAATTCGGTAAAGAAACATCTTCTACTCCACTGTGGGATGGGGCTTTTATGCGCCAACCTCGGGCTGCAAGCTTAGCGCAATTTGCCGATTATAGAACTTATTATTATAAGGGTAAACAGATCGATAAGCAGGTTCACTGGGGGCATGATCTGGCCTCTGTTGCCCGAGCTGAGATTGTTGCCGAAAACAGTGGCGATGTCGTTTGGGCTGAATATCTGGGGATTTATGGTCTTTGCGTCGTTGTTGATCATGGCCTCGGATTGCAGACTTTATATGCCCATATGAGTCAACTTGATGTTGAGGCAGGCGACCAGGTGCAGCGCGGTCAAGTCGTTGGTCGGAGTGGTGCAACTGGTATGGCTGGCGGTGATCATCTCCATTTTGGGGTTTTTGTCGCTGGGATTCCAGTCCAACCACTTGAGTGGTGGGATGCTAGTTGGTTGAACAATAATATCGATAATAAATTATCTAGTTCTTTTTAATTCTATCTATTTGAAAGGTTTATTGTAATGAGAAAAACAATGTGGTTTTTGGTAGTAATGAGTATTTGTTTTGCGACCAGCGCTTTTGCTGTTTCAGCTATGGAAGAGCTACGTCCAGGATTTATTTATGTTGGCCCAGTTGGTGATGCTGGTTGGACCTATTCACATGATCAGGGCCGGGTAGAAATGGAAAAACTCCCCTACGTGAAGCCATCAACCTTTATCGAAAGTGTCCCCGAAGGAGCTGAATCTGCACGAGTTATTAACGGTTTGGTGCGCAAAGGTCATAACCTAGTTTTCACCACTAGTTTTGGCTATATGGATGCAACTATTGATGTTGCTAAGAGGAATAAAGACGTTGTTTTTATGCATTGTTCCGGTTTTAAAACTGCTGAGAACGTGGGTACATATTTTGGTCGCATGTACGAGCCCCGCTATCTTTCCGGCATCGTTGCTGGCAAAATGAGCAAAAGTAATATCATTGGCTATGTTGCTGCTTTTCCGATTCCAGAGGTTATTCGCGGAATTAATGCATTTACCTTGGGCGTGCAAAGTGTTAATCCCAAAGCTCAGGTCCGTGTAGTTTGGACTCAAACTTGGTTTGATCCAGGCCTAGAGCGTGATGCTGCTGATAGTTTACTTGATGTTGGTGCCGATGTCCTAGCTATGCACCAAGATGCTCCAGCAACAATGCAGGCAGCTGAGGCACATGGCGCCTATGTTATTGGTTATAATTCGGATATGCGCACTTTTGCTCCAAATGCTTTCTTAACTGCACCAATTTGGAATTGGGGAACTTTATATCGTACTTTGGCAGAGCAGGTTCACAACGGTACTTGGAAATCAAAGCAAATTTGGGCTGGAATGAAAGATGGTCTAGTTGAACTAGCTGCTTTTAACCCAAAGGTTCCTGCTGAAGTACAGGCACTAGTTGCGGAAAAAACTGCAGCAATAAAAGCCGGAACTTTCCACCCATTTGCTGGTCCGATCAAGGATCAGACTGGTAAAGTGGTTGTCCCTGCAGGTAAAACTCATACTGATGGCGAGCTTTTAGGCATGAACTACTTTGTCGAAGGCGTCCAGGGGACTTTGTCGAAATAAATAGATAACTTTTCTTTAGGCACACCGTTAAACGGTGTGCCTTTTTTAGTTAAATTGGCGTCAAAAATTACCTAGGGAAGTTGCTGCTGCCAGCATTAATTTATGACCGATATTCTGCAAATAAATAATATTCGTAAAACCTTTCCAGGTGTTGTTGCGCTGGACGATGTTTCGTTCACTGTAGGGCGAGGGGAGATTCATACCCTGCTGGGTGAAAATGGTGCTGGGAAAAGCACGTTAATGAATGTTTTAACCGGCCTTTATCATCCTGACTGTGGGAATATAACTATCGCCGGCGAAGCGGTCCATTTCACTAGTCCGCGTGATTCGATCCGTTGTGGCATCGGTATGGTGCATCAGCATTTTATGTTGGTTCCAGCCCATTCTGTGTTTGAAAATATCCTCCTTGCCTTGGAAAAGGTTCCTAACTTTTTTAACCGTAAAGTCTATAAAGAAAAAATTAACCAAATTATTGCTGAGTTTGACCTTGATTTAGATTTGGATACTCCGGTGTGGAAGCTCTCTATTGGGGCGCAACAGTGGATTGAATTAATCAAGCTTTTGCTACGTGATTGTCAGTTGTTGATATTGGATGAGCCCACTGCCGTTTTGACGCCGCAAGAGACAGAGCGTTTGTTTAGTGTTCTGAACAGATTAAAGGGGCAAGGGAAGAGCATTATCTTTATTTCCCACAAAATGCGCGAAGTCATGGAGATCTCCGATAGCGTTACTATCCTTAAGAAGGGTCGCAGCGTTACGACTTTAGAGCGTGGAAACTTTGACGAAGCTAAATTAGCGGCATTGATGATTGGGAATGATAAAATCCCTGAATGGGAAAAAAGTGGGCAGGTTGAGGATGTTGATGTCCTCGATATCCAAAGTTTATCTGTGCAAAATGATCGTGGTTTGGCAGACCTTGATGATTTTAATTTACAGCTGAAAAAAGGTGAGATTCTCGGTATCGCTGGAGTTGCTGGCAATGGTCAAAAAGCTTTGGCCGAAGTTCTTACTGGATTAAAAAAAGCTACGCACGGCAAGATTATGGCTGGAGGTGAGGATATAACTAACAGCGATGCCAAAGATTCTTATATTGCCGGAATTTCTCATGTACCTGAAGATCGTAAGGCGATTGGTATTGCTCCTGATATGAGTGTCGCAGATAATTTGATAATGAAAAACTTTAAAGGCAACGCTTTTACAAACTGGATATTCCAAAATAAAGCTGCGATTCACCAAAATGGCGCAGCTAAGGTAAAGCAATTTGATATAAAGGCAGGACCCGCTGGAACTCCGGTACGGTACCTTTCTGGGGGGAATATCCAGAAAGTAATCATTGCCCGTGAATTATCTGAACAGCCGAATGTTTTAGTTGCACTTTATCCAACCCGAGGTCTCGATATAGGCAGCGCTGAATATGTGCATCAAGTTATTGTAGATGGCACTAAACGCGGCATGAGTACGATTTTAATCGCTGAAGATCTTGATGAATTACTTAAGCTTAGTGATCGAATTGCCGTTATGTTTCGGGGGAAGTTGATTGGTTATGTTGATCCCACTAATACCACCCGGGAAACGATTGGTTTGATGATGAGTGGAGTGACACCTGAGGTGGTAGCATGAAGCTAGTATTAGAAAGACGCGAGATGTTATCGCCTATGCTCCGTTTCAGTGCCCCAGTTGCATCAATTGGGGTGGCACTGTTTGTTGCTGGCTTTTTTCTTCTTGCCAGCGGGGTTAACCCATTATTGGCTTATCGAGAAATAATTGTTGAAGCCCTTGGTTCTGGGTATGGTTTGTCAGAGACGCTAGTAAAGGCCACGCCGTTAATTTTTGCTGGATTGGGGGTTAGCTTAGCGTTTCGGATGCAAATCTGGAATATCGGCGCCGAAGGGCAAATCTATATGGGGGCTATGGGGGCAACTTGGGTCGCTTTGTTCTCCGGGATTCATAATCACTGGTTGATGTTATTAGCCATGTTTGTAGCGGCATTTTTGTGCGGTGGCTTGTGGGCAGGGGTGGCAGGTATATTGCGGGCATATTGGCAGGTTAACGAAGTTATTGTTACGTTGCTGATGAACTATATTGCCATTCTTGGTGTCGATTACCTTGTCTATGGTCCTTGGAAAGACCCCAACGGTTTTAATTTCCCACTTACTGCCCAATTTAGTGACGCTGCGCGTTTGACCGAATATTTTAATACTCGTATGCACAGTGGTTTTTTTCTGGCGCTGTTTTGTGCCTTGGTGCTCTATGTATTTATGGAGCGCACAGTGTGGGGGTACGAAATAAAAGTTATAGGCAACAATCAAAACGCTGCACAATATGCTGGCATGAACACTCGTACTGCTATCTTTGCGGTATTATTCCTTAGTGGTGCAATTGCGGGAATCGCTGGATTTAGCGAGGTTGCCGGTTTGCAGCATCGATTGCAGCATGGAATTTCCCCCGGTTATGGATATACAGCAATCATAATTGCTTGGCTAGCAAAGCGCAGCGCTATTGGGGTAGTAATCGTCGCTTTTTTGATGGGGGTGATTCTTGTCGGTGGTGACAGCTTACAGATTATGTGGCAGCTACCAGTTGCATTTGTCTATGCATTTCAGGGCTTGATTCTGTTCTTCTTGTTGGCAGCTGACTTTTTCATTATTTATCGATTAAAGCTGATTAGGGGTAGTTCTCATGTTTGAAATATTGCTTGATGCTACGGTAAAAGCAGGTACCCCGATTTTGTTTGCTACCTTAGGGGCAATAATTAATGAGCGAGCGGGAATAATTAACCTTGGTATTGAAGGGTTGATGCTGGTTGGTGCGCTAGCTGGATTCGCTGGAACCTATTTAAGTGGATCATTGTTGGTTGGTGTTGTATTAGCCTTTTGCGCCACATTTATCGCCGGTAGTATTCATGCGCTGATTACGGTGCAATTACGTGGTAATCAGATTGTTAGTGGCTTGGCGCTAACTATGTTTGGCGTTGGAATTACTGCACTGTTTGGTAAAGGGATGGTAGGTAAGACCATTGTCGGATTTGAACGTGTTGCTATTCCCGGCTTAAGCAAGATTCCAATTATAGGTAAGGCCTTTTTCAATCAAGACCTGTTGGTTTATTTTAGTTTTTTACTAGTCTTTTTGATCTGGTTTTTCTTTTATCGAACCCGTTGGGGACTAGCCATGCGGAGCGTCGGTCAAAATCCTGCCGCCGCCGATACCTGTGGTTTTTCGGTGAGCAAATATAGATTCTTAGCGGTTACGGTAGGTTCTGGATTTGTCGGCATTGGTGGCGCTTACTTGAGCCTTGCTAGTACGCCGATGTGGATTGAAAATATGACTGCTGGGCGTGGCTGGATTGCCGTTGCCTTGGTTATTTTTGCCAGCTGGTCAAGCCCAAGAGCAATGTTTGGTGCGTATCTGTTTGGTGGAATAACTGCAATGCAACTTCGTTTTCAGGCGATGGGAACAAATGTAAGCGCCCATGTCTTGCAGATGCTTCCCTATATTTTTACTATCATTGTCTTAGTGATTTCTACCGTGCGGCTCCAAAAAGGTGGTAATCAGCAGCCAGAAGGGCTTGGTTTGCCATATGATCGAGAGGATCGTAAATAAATGAGTGCGGCTAAAATTTTGTTGGATCGGATTCAGCGGGATGGAGAGATCAACGGTGAAGTTGTTAAAGTTGATCAATTCCTTAACCATATGGTTGATCCAGTATTGATTCATCTGCTTGGTGACGATATCGCCGCACGATTTGCTGATCGTGGGGTTACAAAAATACTGACCGCAGAAACTAGTGGAATTATGTTGGCGCAAGCAGTTGCTTTAACGCTAAAAGTTCCTTTTATTTACGCAAAAAAAAAACGTCCAATAACCATGCCGGAGTATTTTGCCGCCGCGAGCTATTCCTTTACCAAACAAGAATCGACTACCCTCTATGTTTCTCAAGAGGTGCTGCTTTCAACTGATAAAGTTTTGTTTATTGATGACTTTCTTGCTAAAGGGTCTACGGTAAAAGCAGTTGAAGAGATAGTTGCTCAAGCTAAAGCAGAGTTAGTTGGCGCAGCCGTTATTATCAATAAATCAACTCGTAAAGATGTTGAATCTATTTTGACTTTGGCCGATCTTGGATAGTTTTTTTGTAAAGCATAGTAAAAAATCCACCCACATTGTAGGCGGATTTTTTACTAGCGTAGTCGTTATCCCGTAAATAGTAATTTGTTTATTGCTCTTCTGGGTTGATTGTTATAGTCGTGTCAACCATGTCTACAATCGGTACTGGTGGCACCTGTTTAATTCCATAAATAGCATCTAAATGCATATCGTCTGGAACATGGCTAAGGAGCTTTTCTGCTATTTTCTGGTTTGCTTGTCTAAATCTCAATTTAACTTGTAACCTTATAGGTTGGTTGTTCTCGCTGGATATTCCATAGTGTACCTCTCGATACCCTTTTGGTGGAATAGTGTCATGTTTACTGAAACTGATAATTTCCCAAGGATCGATGGCGAAATGCATGTTATCTCCCATGCCATCAGAATTGAAAAGTCTGGTTTCGGCAGGTAGTTTGCCTTTAGGGCCAATGTGCCCACTGCTCATGATTACTTTTCCAGAAGCATCAGTAGCTGTTACCTCTAACCACATTTGGCGAATATTGGTCAAGGATGTTGGAAGGTAGTGTCCTGCCCGTTTGTTGTTAACTCTAACCTTTACCTCGACCAGTTTGCCACTGCGATATATTGGCTCAATGTCTAGTGTTGCTGCCGCCTGTAAGCGACCAACGGCCATGGCGTATTTTTGATTGGCGCTGGCAGCTAACTCGTCATCGCCTGCTTTTTTTGCCGCCATTTCAGTTAAAGCGTACATTAAAAAATTGGCACCGTTGAAGTAATGGTGATATTCGTCACGAGTGGGTTTTTGGAAAGTGTCTGCCGATCGGATAAAGGTTTCTAGTTCAACCATGTGGCAATCTTGGCAGTTGATGTCTTGTGCCGCATAAGGGCTGTTTTTCCACTCTGAATAGGTCATTTCCAAAGGAGTGTGTTCTTCATAGTGGGTGACTTGATGGCATGATGCACACAATTCAGTTTTAGTGTGGAGGGGAGACTCAATGCAGGCATGAAAGCCATCACCGCAGTCTTCATCACCAGCGTAAGGGCCAAATTTGGTTAAAACAGTTTCGCCGTCAATGTCTGTTCCAGGTGATAAGATTAAAGAACCATTTTCTGGTTGATGGGTTGGAGTTTCCCAGTGAGTATGTCCCTTGACTGAGTGACAAACGTCACAAGATACCCCGGCCATTGCCATAGGGCTTAAATCTTTTAGTCCTGCTCCGTTAACTTCGCCTGTTACAACTGCAGCCGCAGTATGACAGCCTTCGCACTGCTTAGAAACGCCGTGACCAACTGCCTCAATAGCAAGATTAAGTTCTCCTTGGTAAATTGGATCCTGAAAGGCGAGGGAATGCATAGACCCGCGCCACTCTTCGTACTGTTGAGGGTGACATTCCCCGCATGTTTCAGGCTCAGTAAATTCAGCGGAGGATTTTTCCCATTGCAATAGTGAAGGGTCGTAAGGGTACTTGTTTTTATCTACAGCGGCTATGCCGACGGTTGACACAGCTGTAAGTATAAACGTTGTGGTGATAAATATGAGTAGTTTTTGCCGAACCATTATGTAGCTCCTTTTGTTAGTGCATTGAAGTTAATTGAAATCTGACTATAGCAAAGGAGCTATAATATAACCACATAAGTTGTGATTATTTGATTTCTACAATATGGCTTAGATACCCTGTGTTTGTCAGTGGTTGCGGTTTTGCTTATATTGATATAAGTTTTATTTTTGCGGATATGTGTTGGCGTTTTGACGTTGATTGTCTTATATTAATTATCGCGTTCAAACTTAGGTGGAGAAGGAAGTTAATGGGAAATGAAATAGATTTACGTAAGTTTTTGAATACATGCATTGCAATCGAAAAATCGATTGGCACTATTTATCGCCATTTCGCGGCGACAATAGTTTGTGATGATGAATTGAAGGCGATTTGGCTGAAGATGGCTGACGAAGAAGATCAGCACGCTTTGGATATCGGTTTTGCTGCGCGCCTCCCCCATGATGGTTTTTTTACGACTAAAAAAATGACCCAGTCACGGGTAGATTTGATGCTTGATTCAACCAAGAAAATTCTTGAAAAAGCCAAAAAAACCGATGTCTCAGCACGGGTCGCGGTGAATATTACCCTAAAGTTGGAACAAGAATATTTGGGTATTCATATCGCCAGTGCGCTCGAATTTGAAAATGACGCTACCCGGCAGATGTTTCAATCGATGGCTCAAGGGGAAGAAGAACATTGCCGCGCAATCAAAGATTACTATGCTAAAGGGGCCTTTTGAAATTTCTTACCCCTCCGTAATTACTTCAAATTCTGGTGGATCGGCAATTGCTTTTTTGACCGAACACATCCCTGCAGCACGAATTACCGCAGCTTTATATTTGCTGGGGAAACCTTCTGGCAGTTGAATCGCTAGTTTAACTTTTTCCAGTCGCCTAGTTTCTTCATTACGTTCTATATCTAGAGTCATCGTCATTGTTTCGGTATCTAGATCCCGTTGCTTGCAAAAACTTTGGACATAAAAACCGGCACAAGTAACAATCGACGATAAGAATAGCATATAGGGTTCTGGTGCCGAGTTACTGCCGCCGTTATCTACTGGCTGATCGGTCGCCACCTCAAAATCACCGAAATGGGCAGTTACCAGAGTCCCACCTTGAAACGTAACTTTAATTGCAGACATAATACGTCCTCTTCTTTTGTTGTTTGCTTATGTTTTAAATCCTTCTCTCCTAAGGGAGAAGGTGGCCATAGGCCGGATGAGGGGGATTATTTATCGTTTATGTTTATCGAAATCAATCTAATCATCAAACATTTTATTCATATTGGCAAAAAAGTTGCTGGCGCTGGTGGCTTTTTCTTCTTCGCTAGCTTCTGGCGGCTTATCGCTGCTGGCATGAAACAACAGTCCTTCAGGGATTTCCCCAAGAAAACGGCTAGGTTCCCGTTGATCTAGTTTGCCATATTTGCGTCGTTGCCGTGCTCCAAGTATAAATAACTGCTGTTGCGCTCTGGTAATGCCCACGTAACATAAGCGCCGTTCCTCATCGATTGCCGTGGTATCGGCAAGGGAGTTTTTATGCGGTAAAAAGCCCTCTTCCAACCCAGCAAGAAATACGACCGGAAATTCTAAACCTTTACTGGAGTGGAGGCTCATTAAAGTTACGGCATCGGCATTGAGTTTAGACTCTTTATCGTTGCTGCCGGGAGCATCATCAAATATCGATACCCGTTCGAGAAAACCAGCGAGGTCGGGTTCTGGAGTCCGTTCAAGGTAGATCGACATACTATTGAACAGCTCTTCCTGATTTTCTACCCGCCGTTGGGCAACTTGCCGATCTTTTTCTTGGCGATAAATCTCATCCGCTAATTTGAGTTCGGCAATGAGTTCTTGCAGGGTTTCCAGTAGCCGTAGTGGTTGGCGAAAACGTTTTTGGTAGCGTTTGATCAGTTCTACAAAGTCTGTGCAGGCTGCAGCGGTGCGCTCTTGCACCTGAGGGACTTGCTCAACTCGCTGCAAAATGTTCCATAGCGATTTTTCCTCATCGGCAGAGAAGCGAATGATGTGGTCAATACTGCCGGTACCAATCCCCCGTTTGGGGTAATTGAGGACACGCAGCAAGTTAACTTCATCGGCTGGATTTTGAATCACTTTTAGATAGGCAATTACGTCTTTGATCTCTTTGCGATCAAAAAACTGCTGTCCACCAATTAAGACATAGGGGATATTCTCGTAGCGTAGCTGTTCTTCAAACGCCCGTGATTGGCTATTGGTGCGATAGAGAATAGCAAAATCGCCATAGCTGCGGGTGTCACGATATTTTTCTATATGGATCTGTTCCATTGCCTGTCGAGCTTCGTCTTCACCATCTTCGCAGAGGCGGTATTCAACTTTTTTACCTTCACCACGATCGGTCCAAAGGGCTTTCTCACGACGCTGCAAATTGTTTTTGATTACCGCATTGGCAGCAGCAAGGATATTGCCACTAGATCGATAATTTTGTTCCAGCTTGATAACGTTGGTACCGGGGAAGTCTTTTTCAAAGTCGAGAATATTGGCTACATCGGCACCACGAAAAGCGTAGATAGATTGATCATCATCACCAACCACGCATAGGTTTCCGTGGCTGCTGGCGAGTAACCTTAGGAGGCGGTACTGAACCGGATTAGTGTCTTGATACTCATCGACCATTTGGTACTGAAAGCGGTCACAGTAATGATCTAGTAGGTCGGGATGCTGTTCTAGCAGCAGCACGGCAAATACTAGCAAATCGTCAAAATCGACCGCATTGTAGGCTTTAAGTGACTGCTGGTAGCGCGGATAGATGGCAGCAACCAAGGTTGAGAGTGGATCACGTAGATTCGCCTGATATTTATCTGCTGTAATTAGGTGGTTTTTAGCACTACTGATGCGCCAAAGAATTTGATCAGCGGCTTTAGAGCTACTTTCCGCCCCACTGTCACGCAGTAGTTCTCGTATCAGACGTTGTTGATCAGAAGTGGCGTAAATAGAAAAATTCTTTTTAAAACCGAGCCGGTCAATATGGGCTTTAAGAATGCGCAAGCACAGGGAGTGAAAAGTGGCAATCATCATCCCTTTGGCTCCATTACGCCCCACCATTTCATCGACCCGTTCACGCATTTCTCGTGCCGCTTTGTTGGTAAAAGTTACCGCTAGGATTTGTCTGGATGGAACGCCATTATGCAGCAGATGGGCAATCCTGCAGGTAATAACTCGGGTTTTTCCCGATCCTGCCCCAGCTAAAAGGAGGAGTGAACCTTTTTTATGAACTACAGCTGCACGTTGTTGTGGGTTGAGGCTATTGAGATCGAACATTGGATACCATCTTATGTTGGGAAAAAATTGAAGGGGGAAGATAGCATGGTTTGTCTTTTAGCTGCAATTGCTCTGTATGATACGGTTTTCATTGGAAGCGTAACTATAAGTGCCACAATTATGTCAGCATAAGTATTGACTCGTTGTGCTATAAGTATCCTTAATATTATATATTTCACATTATATTAGTATATTGTTGATTCGTTTGGTCGCTTCTGCTAGTTTCTGCGGCATGTTTCGTTTAGTTATTTTATTCATAGGTTTGCTTTGGGCATCTTTGATGTTGATTTCCTACAGTGGGGCAACCCCGCCACAGGATCAACCTGATACCGTAGTCTCTACTTCGGTTCGCTCATAGTTATCTTTTTGGTTGGCCCTTTCCTCGTGATGACGAGGCGTACGCCAAACTTCCCTTTATTCTATAATTCCCTCACTATTTACGTACTTATCCCCCTGTTTTGATCCTCGGCGTTCCAACTCTGCGTCAATTGCATTGAGTACTTCCCACTTATTCATTGACCATTGTGGAGCCAATAAAATATCACGAGGGCCATCTCCGGTTAATCGGTGGATCAACGTGCTGGGTGGCAGTAGTTCAATAAAATCGACCACTAGCTCAACGTATTCATCCATCTCTAAAATTGGGACTTTCCCCTGTTCATACAAATCACCAAGCACAGTTCCCTTGAGGACGTGCAGCAGGTGAAGCTTTATGCCGTCAACGTTTAGGCGGGCAAGTTCGGCTGCGGTAGCGAGAATGTCTTCGCGGCTCTCTCCCGGTAGTCCGAGAATAACGTGGGCGCAGATGCGTAGATTGCGTTGCTTTGCCCGTTGATAGGCGTCGAGAAAACAGGCGTAGTCGTGACCTCGTTGCAGGTAGTCGAGGGTTTTGTCGTGAATGCTTTGTAGTCCGAGTTCCAACCAAAAATCTGTTTTTTGATGGTACTCTCCAAGCAGGTCTAAAACCGGTTCTGGGAGACAGTCAGGTCTGGTGCCAACAGCAAGTCCGATAACATCATCTATTGCTAGGGCTTGGTCGTAATAATCGCGTAGGGTTTCAACCGGGGCAAAGGTGTTGGAAAATGGTTGGAAGTAAGCAATAAACCATTTTGCCCGGTACTTGCGTGACATAACTTCTTTAGAATATTCAATTTGGCTGGCAATGGTGGTGTTGCGTTCAATTCCAACAGCGCCAGAGCCACTAGGGTCGCAGAAGATACAGCCATTGCCGTCACGACCACCGTGGCGATTGGGGCAACCGAAACCAGCATCGATGGAAACTTTATGGACTCGGCCACCAAACTGTTTTTTTAGGTAGCTCGAGTAAAGGTTAAAGGCTTTTGTTCGCATGGGGGGAACTATGCCAGTTGTGGCGCAGCAGGGCAAGGTGCATATTAACTGCTCCGGTCCCTATCGAGAAAAAATAGCTATCCATCTGTAGAATTAAGGTTATAATTGTGAGGTTCCAAGTTGTGTGATTTTGTAACCTACCTATCTATTATGGTTGATAATTATGTCTAAGAGTTTTGCTAAAAAATATTACCCCTTAGGTGTCCCTTGCGGTCGTAAAGTTTGGGATGCGGTGGAATTAAGTCGACAGTTCCAGCAAAAACCATTGCCTAAAGCTACTTTTTTTCGACATCTCTTAGCCGACCATCTGCGCCAGTTTTCTCCAAAAGCTCTCACTGCGGCTGAATTGGAAATGTTGGCGACTTTAAATCAGGTATTGCGGCAGATTACGGTCGAGTTTTTCCGTAGACGTGAATGTCAGGTCTTTAGGGATCGATTGGTTGTGGCCGCTACCGAGGTTGAAGCGTCTGGTTTAGAGGCGGTTTATCAGCAGTTTGTCAGCTCGTTTCCAGCGGTGCCGATTGAACTGAAACATACCGATACCGAGCAAATGTTTCTTGCTTTGGAAACCGGTAAGCAGTTTGAAGCGTTACTGGTTGAAATTATTCTCCTCTATACCCAAAGACAAAACCCTGCCCTAGAATCTACCCATGCGCTGTTTTCTGCCGAAGAGGAGAAATTGCAGCAACTAACCGCATATCGGCAGCAGTTACAGCGTATCGACCAAGCTTTACCGCAACAGGATGATGGCTTTCCCCAGCGCCCTCAATCGCTGTTGCAGCGTTTGCTGGAACCTTTGCAGGTAGCAACGACATTGTATGATCAATTACAATTACTGCGGCAACTCTGGGGTGAAATCCTGCCGGTAGAATTGCTTGATCGGATTGCTACCGCTTTTGATCAGTACGAAAAAGAGGGCTATCAACCAGATTTTCCAGCGGAACCAGATATGGCTCCCCTTGATCCGGCGGCATTCATGGATACCGAATATGCCGATTTTACCGTCGACCTCGACTGGATGCCACGTACTGTTCTGGTAGCAAAATCGACTTACGTCTGGTTGGAGCAACTGTCACAAAAGTATAAAACGTGGATTAAAACTCTAGATCAAATCCCCGATGCTGAGTTGGATGAACTGGTCAGACACGGCTTCACCAGCCTGTGGCTGATAGGTGTTTGGCAGAGATCCAAGGCTTCATTGAAGATAAAGGAGCAAAGTGGACAGGTGCAAGTTGCGGCATCTGCTTATGCTGTTGATGACTACTGTATTGCCGATGATTTGGGTGGCGATTGGGCGCTTGAAAACTTGCGTGGGCGTTGTCGGCACCGAGGGCTTGACCTTGCTTGCGACGTAGTTACTAACCACACCGGCATTGAGTCGGCCCTATTGCGTGACCACCCCGACTGGTTTGTACAGCTGCCCCATCCACCTTACCCCGGATATAGCTTTAATGGCGCCGATCTTAGTGAAGATCCGGCTTATGCAATGCAAATAGAGGATGGCTACTACGACCACACTGAAGCGGCGGTAGTTTGCCGTTATCAACAGCGTGAAAGTGGTGAAGTTCGTTATATCTATCATGGCAACGATGGTACCCATTTGCCTTGGAACGATACGGCACAGCTTAATTACTTAATGCCTGAAGTCCGAGAAGCGATGATCAGATTAATAATCGATGTTGCCAAACGCTTTCGGATTATCCGCTTTGACGCCGCAATGACGTTGGCAAAGAAGCATTTTCAACGCCTCTGGTATCCGCTGCCTGGTGGTGGCGCTGGGGTCCCTTCACGTAGTGATCATGCCATGAGTCAAGCCGAGTTTAATCGCCATTTCCCGCTGGAGTTTTGGCGTGAGTTGGTAGATCGAATTCGGGTTGAAGCACCAGACACCTTGTTGGTGGCCGAAGCCTTCTGGTTGATGGAGGGATACTTTGTCCGCACTCTGGGGATGCACCGAGTTTACAATAGTGCATTCATGAATATGTTGAAGCAGGAAGATAACGGCAAATATCGGCAGACGCTGAAAAATATTTTGGTGTTTGACCCAGCGATTTTGCAACGCTTTGTCAATTTTATGAGTAATCCCGATGAAAAACCGGCAATTGAACAATTTGGCAACAGTGACAAGTATTTTTGTGTCGCTACATTGTTAGCCACAATGCCGGGGTTGCCCATGTTTGGACATGGTCAGGTGGAAGGGCTGCACGAAAAATATGGGATGGAGTATTTGACTCCCCGCTGGCAGGAACAGCCCGACCAACAATTGATAGCCCAGCACGAAAAACAGATATTTCCATTGTTACGTAAGCGAGCATTGTTTAGTGGCGCTGAACGATTTCAACTGTACGATTTTAATTCTGCCTACGGGGTTGAAGAAGATATCTTTGCTTACAGTAACAGTCTAGCCGAGCGTAGCGTTTTGGTGCTGTGTAATAATTCGACCAAACAAATTTCGGGTAAAATCGGTGCTCCGGTAGCAATGGCCGACAAGGGGGGCAGTAGTTGTACCGATGCCTGTAATGTCGATTTGTCGGCCGATTTTGTCTTGATGACCGATATTAGTAGCGGTTTGCAATTTATCCAGCCGGCCGAACAATTGCGTGACGGTGGTAGCTTTAGCTTGCAACCGTACTGCCATCGGGTACTAACCGAGTTTAGTGCTATTACCGACACCGATGGGCGTTGGGCGCAATTGTGGAATTGCTATGGTGATAGTGGTCGCCGGGATATGTTCCTTGATCATGCCGCGCTGTTGATTGAGCCGACGTGGGAACCGTTGCAACAACTGTTGCAGATTAGCAACCCAGATCGGGCAAAACGTTTGATTGGTGTACTAAGTAAGCAAATTGAAACGGTTTATGCTGGTGCTGATTTGGCGGGGATGAGCCATGATGAGTTCCTTGAAATTGTGGTGCAGGTGGTTTTCCCGTGGGTAGATTTAGACAAAACAGTTTTCTCAGAACTTGCGACCTTATTGCAGGGTGGTGCACCGGTTAGCAAGAAAGATGTTTTTAAATTTTACGATCGATTTTTCAATCACCGCCAATTACGCCAGCTGCTAAAATGTAACTATCATCAAGATATTGATTGGTTTGGGCAGCTAGAATTTGAACAATTCAGTCAAGTTTTGCTCCAGTATCAACTGTTTGTCAGTAGTAGGGCGGAAGTGAGTAGTTTGACGAGCTCAAGAGATGCAACTATTGCTCTGTTGCTGCAGTTGGGAAAACGGGGAAAACAAGCAGAGCGCTCTGCATATCGAGTCGACGACTTTTTGCAGCAACTTGATCCTTCTCCTCCTGCCGTAGATGTTATTCCGGTTAAAGGGAAGGGGGGCTTGAAGATTTTGTTTGTTGCCTCCGAAGCTACACCGTTCGCCAAGTCTGGTGGCCTTGCAGACGTCGCTGGTTCATTGCCTCGAGCGTTGCGGCTATTAGGGCATGATGTGATGGTTGTTATCCCCGCTTACCGCTGCGTGGAACAGGGCGATTTGCCTATCGCTAAAGTTAAATGTAGCGTTGCCATCAACTTGCAGGGGACAGATTATCGGGCGAGTTTGAAGCAGGCAGTCTATGATGGCGTCCCTTATCTGTTTGTTGATACACCAGAGTTTTTTGATCGGGATGAGCTTTATGCTACTGCTAATGGTGATTATCATGATAACGGTCTGCGGTTTGGTTTCTTTGCCCGAGCAGTTTTGGAGATTGCGCAACGGATTAATTTTAAACCAAACCTGATTCATATTCACGATTGGCAAGCTAGTTTGATCCCAGCATTGTTGTATACTGACTATGCCCAGCATGAATTTTATGCCACCACCAAGACTTTGTTGACGATCCATAATCTTGGCTACCAAGGGATGTTCCCCCTTAATTTACTCGATCAACTTGAGCTTCCTGCTTCTTTTGGACATGCTGATTCTCTTGAGTATTATGAGCGCCTCTCCTTTTTGAAGGGGGGCATCAAACACGCCGATTTGCTTACCACCGTTTCGCAAACTTACTCTGTAGAGGTTCAGGGTGCGGAGCAAGGGCAGGGTTTTGACGGTTTGCTGCGGGAACGGCGGGAAGATTTTTATGGCATCATTAATGGCCTCGATCAACGGGTGTGGAATCCAGCTACTGATTGCCATTTGCAGACAAATTATTCAGCTCAGAGTCTACGGGGGAAAGCCAGCTGCAAACTGGCGTTGCAACAGGAGCTGGGGCTTGAGCAGTCAGTGACCAAGCCAATAATTGCGGTAGTAAGTCGTCTCGATCCGCAAAAAGGGATCAATTTAATTACGGAAATTTGGCCAAATTTATTGGATTTAGAGGTACAGTTTGTCCTCCTTGGTTCCGGTAGCGAACAGCAGATGCAGTTTTGGCGGGAACAGCAGGGATTACATCCAGAGCAGGTATCAATCAATTTAACTTTTGATGAACCATTCTCCCACCGGTTGTATTCAGCCGCAGATATCCTCCTTGTGCCCAGTGCCTATGAGCCTTGTGGCTTGACTCAAATGATCGCTTTGACCTATGGCGCTTTGCCGTTAGTGCGACGTACCGGTGGTTTGGCCGATACTGTTATTGATGTCAATGAAGATCCTAAGTATGGCTATGGTTTTGTCTTTGATCATCTGGATGCACAGCAATTACTGCAAACAATTGAGCGAGGGTTAAGTCTTTATTCGCAACGGAAGCGTTGGCAAGCAATTGTAAAACGCGGAATGAAGCAGGATTTTAGTTGGGAGAATTCCGCTGAGCAATACCAGCAATTATATCAACAATTGTCAGTAGTGAAGCGTTAATTGTACAGTTAGGTAAATGGTGATTATATGTAGTTAGTAACTCTGGGAAATTAAAATAATATCTTTTTTCCCAGAGAAACTATATTGTAATGGCCAAATTTAGATACTGACAATTTCTTAAGGGGGGGTGTGTCATTTTGATTTTGCTGAATTTTCTTAGACCTTGTTTCCATTTCTGTACTGCTTTTTCCCTACTGTTTTTTATCTTCGTTGGAACTTCTTTTGCCCATCCGGTTAAAGTTGGCGTTTATGAGAACAAGCCCCTTGTATATCGAGATGCTCAAGGTAAGTACCAAGGTTTTTCTATTGATATCCTCCGTTATGTTGCAGCGCAGGAACATCTACAATTAGAGTTTGTCTCAGGTTCTTGGCCAGAATGTTTAGAACGTTTGGCTACTGGGCAAATAGATCTTCAGGTCGGCATTGCTGTCTCCCCTGAGCGGCAAAAACTCTTTGCTTTTTCTGAGCAAACTTTGCTGACTAATTGGGGGCGATTGTATCGAAACCCGCAAGTTGAAATTGATTCACTGTTAGATTTGTCAGGGAAAACTGTCGCTGTTTTAGATAAAGATATTCATGCCAAAGTTTTCACTGAGTTGATGGGTAAGTTTAGTCAGCCGGTCGAGCTCAAAATTTTTAAAAGTTATGATGCCGTATTAGAGCAAGTAGAAGCTGGTAGTATCGATGTTGGCATTGTTAATCGCATGTACGCACTGCAGAATGCACGCCATTTTCAAGTTGAAGCAACACCGATGATTTTTAATCCAATCGAAGTTCGCTATGCCTCTCCTAGAGGTGAAAGCTTGTCTTTGCTGCGCAGCATTGATCACCATTTAGGACATCTTGTGGCAGACAAGGGGTCCATGTATTACGGCTCCCTTGAAAAATGGTTTGGAAAAGATCAACCAGCTGAAACTCCAGCTTGGATTATGCCGTTATTGGCTGTTGCTGGAGCAGTTCTAGTTTTAGGGTTAATTGTTTTAGCGTGGTTTAGAAAACAAGTATCAATTAAGACCCTGGAGCTTAAGGAGATAAATAAAACCCTTGCGCAGCAGGTTGACCAGTTACAACGAATTGACACAGATTTGCATGCATCAGAAGAGCTGCATCGTAACCTTTTAGAAACTACATCTGAGGGGTTTTGGTTGCTTGACACTGAACAGAAAACAACGGTTATTAATGCATCTCTGTGCCGTATGCTTGGTTATGAGCAAAGTGAAATGATCGGGAAGTGTCCATTCGATTTTGCTGATGAAGATAATCGTAAAATTTTTCTGGCAGAATTAGCAAAGGTTCCCGATTCAATCCATCGTAGTTATGAAATCCAATTGCAGACAAAAGATGGATCAAATTTACCTACCCTGTTCAATGCAACTACACTCTTTGATAAGGACGATAAAATTATTGGATCTTTTGCCTTTGTTACAGACCTTAGTGATATCAAGTTTAGCTCTGCGGCTCTACAGGCAGAAAAAGAGCTGCTTAGTGTCACTTTGCGTAGTATTGGTGATGCCGTTATTACTACTGATATAAACGGCCGAGTTACATTTTTGAATAGAGTTGCAGAGAACCTAACTGGCTGGTCAAATGAAGATGCAAAGGGGCACGGTTCTCAAGAAATTTTCAACATTATCAATGAAAAAACCGGCGAGCGTTGTGCTAGTCCGGTGCAAAGGGTTATTGATCTTGGTCGAATAATTGGCCTTGCTAATCATACCGCCTTGATTGCCAAAGACGGTAGTATCAGATCTATTGCGGACAGCGGTTCTCCTATTAGAGATGCTGAAAGTAAAATAATTGGTGTCGTTATTGTTTTTCGGGATACAACTAATGAACATCGGCTTGAGGAAGAATTGCTTAAGGGGCGTAAATTAGAGGCAGTTGGCGTTTTAGCCGGTGGTATTGCCCACGATTTTAACAATATTCTTACTGCTATACTCGGTAATATTGAGCTTGCTTGTCATCACATCCCTGAAAAAGAGGGTAAAGTTGCTATGCGTTTGCGAGAGGCGCAGAAGGCAACTCAACGAGCTACTAAGTTGACTCGTCAGCTCTTGACCTTTTCTAAAGGTGGAGACCCTGTTAAAGGGGTGGCTTCGCTACCAGAATTGGTCAAAGAATCTGCCGATTTTGTTTTGCCCGGTAGTAAAGTTTTTTGCGAGTACAGTTTCGCTAAAGATCTTTGGCAAGTAGAAGCTGATTCTGGCCAGATTAGCCAGGTGATACAAAATATTATTATTAATGCCGATCATGCCATGCCTGAAGGTGGAAAGATTAACATTGACTGCGCTAATGTTGAAGATCCTGTTGCGGAGTCCCTGCTAAGCGTCCAAGAAGGTAGTTTTGTTAGGATCTCAATTCACGATTCTGGGGTTGGTATCCCGCGTGAAATTATTGATAAAATATTTGATCCTTATTTTTCTACTAAGCAGCATGGTAGTGGTTTGGGCCTAGCAATCTGCCATTCTATTGTCAATAAGCATGATGGTTACCTTACCGTCGACTCGGTGCCCGGAAAAGGGACTACTTTTACACTCTACTTGCCTGCTTTATTATCTGGTGTTAGCAAAGTTGAAGAAAAGCCGAAAATTTTTCGAGCGGTAAAGTCTGCACGTATTATGGTCATGGATGATGAAGAGATGTTGCTTGATTTGGCTAAATCACAGTTAGAAGCTCTTGGTCATGAAGCTCTTCTTGTTCTGGATGGTGATCAAGCAATTAACCGATATCAAGACTTGCAAGACCGCGGCACTCCTGTCGATTTAGTAATTATGGATCTGACTATTCCTGGCGGAATGGGTGGACGCGAAGCTGCTGAAAAGCTGCTGAAAATTGATCCAAATGCGAAAATTATAGTAGCAAGTGGATACTCAAACGATCCAATTATGGCAAATTATAAGGAGTATGGCTTTCTTGCTGCTGTCGCCAAGCCGTTTGATTTAAAAGCTTTAAACGAAGCTATCTCTACATGCATTATTAACGAAATCGATTAATTTCTTGGAATTTTAGTGAAAAGGTTTTAATGTGTTGGTCTTGTTTGAGAAGATTGGTAGGGGTTGTTAGTTTAACGCAAGCCATAATCTTATTAAGAGGTCACCATTTCTATGGAATTCCCACGAAAACCTAAATTACTCATTGTCGATGATAATGACCTTTACTTGAAAACTTTCTCCGCCATTTTAGGTGATACCTACGAGATACAAACCGTTGTCGACAGTAATACTGTCTTGGCAGTGGCTTTGTGTTCCCCTCCAGATCTTTTTCTTCTTGATGTGACTATGCCAGGGTTAGATGGTCACGAAGTTTGTCGACTGTTAAAGGCAGAAGAAAAAACTAAAGATATACCGGTTATATTTTTGTCTGGTCAATCTTCAGACGAAGAACAAATTAAGGGACTAGAGCTAGGAGCGGTCGATTATATCAATAAAGTATCAGATTTTTATTTGATTAAGTGCCGAATTAATATTCACCTAGAACTCAAGTTTTACCGAGAGCAATTGCAGGAATTAGTTGCGATAGAATCACAGCGATTAGCCAATGCTCAAGACGATGTGCGTACCAAGGATTTATTGTTACAAAAGATACTACTATCTGCCCCAGTAGCTATCGGCCTTATAATAGATCGCAAAATAGCGTGGTCAAATAGTAAGACTAGCGATATTGGTGGCTATAGTAGTGCTGAGCTCGAAGGAAAGCCGGCTAGAGTGTTGTATCCTTCAGATGAAGTGTACGCCGAAGTTGAACATCAATACCTAGAAATACATAAAAATGGTTCGGCCTCATTTGATACGGTTTGGCGCGCTAAGTCAGGCGTTAATCATGATATGCAAATTAATGCGATGGTTCTCAATAAGGA
>JADGED010000119.1 GCA_016744555.1 Desulfuromonadaceae bacterium | reverse complement strand
TTGTTAACCAAATCAAAACTGATTGAAGTTGGGGGTGTTTCGTACAAAATACAGGAAAAATTCCTTACCACTAGGTCTGGCAAGCCAGCAGTTCCACCCGGAGTAGTTTCAGGATAAACTTCTTGCCCTGCAATTTCAGCTACTTCCTCTTGCCACTCAGCGGAGCTGCTGCCCCAGAAAATATTACCAGCAAGTTCGATCAACTTATATTCGCCATTAATTTCGTCAAACAAAAAACGACTGTAACCAAATTGGCTGGTCTCGGTGTATTGTGCACCACTAAGGAAGCGCTTTTCCCACTTAACATAGAGGTAACGCTTTACACCATCATCCTCAATTTTATTAATCCACGTATCTACATTTAAAATATCGTAAACGCGTAAATCCTTGTCAATTGCATCGTAAAACACCATGTAATCCTGAATAAAACGATCTTCAGAAACAAACTCGAAAAATTCTTTTAACTCTTCATCTTCATAGGATTGCATCATTTCGTTAAAAACTAACTTGACTTTGTCATTTCGAGACTGGTTTTTAACCACTATATCTCGATCAAACTCAGTTGCGGCAAAAGCTACCGATGAAACCAATAGAAACGTAATAACTACTAACACTCTGACCATAACTTACTCCTAAGTAAAATATATTTTGGACATATGTACATAATTCTTGGAAATAGCTAATCAACGACAAGGGCAATTATAATAAGTAATATTGATAATGCAACCACTACTTTCGATTTATTAGAATTTATCCACAACAAACCAATACCGTATAAAACAAAAAAACCGCCTGATCGGTATCCACCGACCCAGACGGTCATTAACTCGTTGAACTTCTCTTCAAAATAAACATTATCCCCCCCCAAGAATTATATTTTAAAACGCAGGGAATACTAAACAACCTAGCCAAGAATGTAAATCAATAAAAAATTCTTATAGCAAGTAGAGACAATTTAGCACCGACAACAACTTTTCCGCCGCCTCTAAATTATTAGAACCAATACGACAGCGTCACAATTACCGACAGTGGACCGTTAATCAATTATTCGACCTAGGTTTACGAGGGCCTGGTGCTGAGCAGCGGCCTTGAATCAGATCATGTGTATCAATCCAGCCAGCGGCGGAATCGGGGAAGGCATCTGCATACGGGACATAGGGTTTAATATCTAGAATAGGTGTACCTTCGAGCAAATCGACACCAAGTAGGTACAGCTTCCTCCCTTCGATCTTTTCTAACTTTACCGCAGATAGACCAATCATGTTAGGGCGATGCGGGGAACGGGTCGCTAACACACCACGTTTCGGACCACCGCGTGGCGGTTTTACCGTGCTGCGCCAGCCATCGTTGCGATTAAAAACATAGATCAACCAGATGCGCTCGAAACCCTCAAGGTCCTGCAGCACACGCTCATCAAGCCAGTCAGCCAGTTCCAAAGTAGCCACAGCCGACTCCCCCGTCTCCGTCCCCGCTGTCACAGTACTCTGGTGCGGCGCATCGATACGGTTCGCATATGGAGAGTGAAGTGTGCCGATTGGTTGGAAATTGTAATTTTGGTCGTTGGTCATAATTAGATAGACAGTTCTTTTATTGTTAATTTTAATTTAGCTCTAAGAAAATTTGAACACATTCGGCAACGCTGCAAGCTGAGCCCACTACCTTGTGGACTGATTAGCGTAAATTGACGCAATATCGCAACCGATCCAATTGCCACAAGTACGCTGTAATCACAGCCATAATTGCATATTTTTATACTTTATTGTTATTCCTGTTATTACTAGTACCAGCCATTCCTACTCCGGCGACCCGACCGCCACAATTAGGACAACAACCATCACTATCGACCTGATTGCTTATGTCAACGTGCCCACGTCGAATCAACAAGCTACCACAACTAGCACAGTTGGTATCGGTTTCTTCGCGCAAATTGCCAGTGTAAATATGCTTCAATCCCGCTTTATTGCCGATATCCACCGCAAACTGTAACGTTTCCGGTGGTGTCACTTGGCCCTGTTTCATTTTATACAACGGGAAAAAGCGACTGATATGCCACGGAGTTTCTGCTCCTAATTCTACCGCAATAAATTCGGCAATTGCCTGCAGTTCGTCTGGGTCATCGTTAACACCAGGGATCACCAGTGTCGTCAACTCAATCCAGATGCCATATTTATGCAGCAACTTCAGACTATCGAGCACCGGTTGTAATCTAGCTCCAGCGTGTTGGCGGTAGGTTTCATCCCGAAACGCCTTTAAATCTATATTAACCGCATCGAGCCAAGGGTGAAACAGCGCCAGCATTTCTGCCGACATATAACCATTACTGACATAGACGTTGGCAATTCCAGCTTCCCGTGCCAGTTGTGCCGTGGCATAACTGTACTCAAAGAAGATGGTCGGTTCGGTGTATGTATAGGCGATAGAACGGCAACCGGTTGCTTGAGCGGCGGCAACGATATCAGCGGGGGTTAACTGGTGACCAGCAATTAAGTGTTGCTCGCGCGGCATTTGCGAAATTTCCCAATTTTGACACCAGTCACAACAAAAATTGCAGCCCGGTGTAGCAACAGAAAAAGAACTACTACCGGGATAGAAATGGTGCAGCGGCTTTTTTTCAATCGGATCAACATTTTCACTGATTGTCCGCCCATAAACCAGAGTAAACAGCGTGCCATTGCGATTTTCCCGCACCTGACATAAACCCTTTTTACCGCTGCCAATAATACACCGATGGGCACAGAGTTGACACTGAACTTTATTTCCAACCAGTTTTTGATAGAGCAAAGCTTCTTGCATTTCAATCCTTTTCCTACGCTGCTAAAGATTTATCCACTAAGCCACTGATGAAACAATGGTTCATTTTTAAAACGCAAAAGTCACCTTACATAGTACAAAAAGTATAGCAACGATAATGGCAATAACAACAAATGAAAGGTTTAAGTAGAGACAGTCAATTTGTTAAAAAAGCCCCTCATACCAAAACGGTAAAAGGGGCTTTGTAAACTACAATATTTGCAATTACAACTGCATGTATTATGTACAGAACTAAGACATTTCGTCCCAACCATTACTAGTAGCTTGAGGTTGGTTTTGATCCAATCGTTCCGGGCTTGCCGGCAGCGCAGCAACCGTTCCTTGCGGATTCTCTGCTAAATTAAAGCGACTTATCATATGACGTAAATGTTCTGACTGACTCGATAGTTCCTCGGCTGCTGCGGCAGATTCTTCCGCAGTAGCGGTGTTCTGCTGTACGGTTTGGTCAATCTGTCCAAGGCCCTGATTAATCTGAGAAATCCCCTGCGACTGTTCAGTACTAGCTGCGGATATTTCAGCAATCAAGTTAGCGACCTTATTGATAGTCACAACGACACCTTCCAATGCTCCAGAGGTACTCTCCGCAATATCTGTCCCTTTTGCTGTTTTTTCGATAGAACCTTCTATTAACAAGGTAGTCTCTTCTGCCGCTTTAGCGCTGCGTGCAGCGAGATTACGAACTTCCTCAGCAACAACAGCAAACCCTTTACCGTGTTGACCAGCACGAGCCGCTTCAACTGCCGCATTAAGTGCCAATAAATTAGTTTGAAAAGCGATTTCGTCAATAACCTTGATAATCTTACTTATATTTTGTGCAGCAATATTAATTTCTTCCATAGCGGCAACCATCTCAGCCATTTTATCACTACCCGTTTGTGCCTCTCGCTGTGCCTCACTTGATAGGTCATTTGCTTGTCCAGCATTTTCCGCGCTCTGCTTAACCTGGCTTCCAACCTCTGCCATAGAACTACTAATTTCTTCTAGCGCAGCAGCCGATTGCGTTGCCCCCTGAGACAAGGTTTGAGCCGTATCAGACACCTGCATACTACCTGAATCTATCTGCATTGATGCCCGTTGCACTTCACTTAGAATATTATTTAAATTAGCAACCATTCCTTGGAATGCATTTCCCATTACATCCTTTTCTGACGTAACCTCAACCTTAACCTGCAAATTACCATCAGCAATTTGTGCTGATATTTCCGCTCTTCCCTTTAACCTTTCAATCATTTTATTAATTGCAGTTGACAACTCCCCAACTTCATCGCTCCCACTGTGAACAACCACATCAGACAAATCCCCCTGAGAAACTTTATTAGCGCTGACTACAATCTGTTGCAGTGGGCCAACTAGTCGCCCAGTTAGATAAAACAAGAACCCGACAATAAGTGAGATGACAAGCAGTCCCCCGCCACTATAGATCCAGCTATTGGAAGTGATAATAGCAACCCCACGCTCCAACATATTTGCTTCCTGAGCTAAAACGTTTGTCAAATCAAAAACCACAACCATAACGCCGGTACTCTTGCCAGAATAGTCATAAATAGGGGCAGTTGATACAAAATGATTGCCAATGGTCTCCATGTGATGCTCTTGGCGACCGGAATCGAGAATAGCGGTATTAATAATCTGATTGGTTAACGACGCATCAGAGGATGAGATAAAGACATATTTACCATCTAATACTGGATTTTTGCTTGGATCTTGTAATTTAGTAGCAATTGGCAATTTTTCAGAAAGCATGTAGGTAGCAACCTGATAACTGCCATTTTGAGTCACATTGGCGGCGATAGCATCAGAGAAAGGGAGTAGAACTTCTACCGATCCAACATGGTCACCACCCATAGAGGAGATCGGAGCCAATCCGCGAATAGCAAAACCACCTCGCCCTACTTCAATTCCTGCAATTGGCTTGTGACCGCCTACAGGATTATTTATATCGATAACGGTTTGCCGAAAAGAGGTGAGGCTATCTGAGATATCAACCTTTTTACCGTCGCGCTTCGCCTGCCAACCGTCACGCCAAAGGCGAGTCAAACTACGACCATTTGGTGTATGAAAATGAACCTTCAACTCTTTTTTCCCTGTAGACCTCTTATATCCGGCAATGCTTGGTGCCATAACCTTGCGTAAATACTCTCGTGCTGACTGCATTTCTTCATCAGCTTCATCCTCTAAATTCCCCAGCAAAGCCATGCGATAGGCGGTATCCACTTCTGGATATGTAGCGTAAACCGAAGCCAACTCTAAAGCTCGGTCACTAATTCCATGAATAGTTGCTTGCAATGATTCCTGCAGCTTAACCGCCTGATTGTGATAAACGGATTCGCTATAATCTGAAAAAACTTTCTCATTCTCATACACAATATCACGTACTACACGGCTAGTATAAAAAACTACTAATACTGTAGCAAGAACCACCATGATTGTAATAGGAATGACGAACTTACCTCTAATCTTCATACTGACCTCCCCACACAGATATCAAAAGATTATTTCATTCAAGCAAAAACACTAACCGTTGTAGCAATAGCCTTAACTATAATACTAAAGCCAAAAATTACAATAATATAATTTATGTTTACACATCTTACAGCAACTACTCAGCAATTCCTCCTTGAACAATTTTTCCAGCTATATTTTTTAGATCTACAAATGGACCAATTCCAGTAGAATAAACTTGCGACTGTCCACCTGACAATTGATCTCGCACTTGCAATTGTACTTGCCTAAGCTGCCCATTTACATCCTTAAACTGTACCGTATAAGCTATATCTACCACTGTTTGATTAGTAGAATTACTTACTTGTGCCAAGAGATAATTGCTTTTATCCAGACCAAATTTTAACTGTAAATATTTACTTGGATTATCAGGTAAATCAAGTTTGACTAAAGACTGATTGGCCGCTTTACCTGCTACCGAATCTGATCCAGCGGCAGCGGCATAAAACTTTTTCGCTGCTACGGTATCACCACGATCAAGGGAAAGGTTGCCCAAAACATTCATTGCCGGTGCAGTCGGTAGTAAAATGACACTCTTTTGTAAATCAGCTTCGCCATTTGCCGTATCTTTTAACTCTAAACGCGCCAAACCACGTTGCAGGTAATAGTGAAAATACTCATCATTGAGCTGCACAGCACGATCATAATTGGTAATAGCATCGCTGTAACGTTTTTGCTGCAGCCGGATATCTCCCCGCAGTGAATGTGCCAACGCTTCTTTGGGTTGTAATTTTAACGCTTGGTTAGCAAAACTCAACGCCCGCTCTGGTGCGCCTTCTTGTAAAGCTTTGCGACCATCATCAATAGCTCTATATGCCGCAGCATCGGCAAACAACGGCGCAAGCATCTGTCGATAACGTTTCTCTCCAACGATACCATTACGATTTAACTTTGCAGCAGTTTCACGATTTGCAGCAACCCGTTCAGGTGAAGGGGGATGGCTAGCAAATAGACCATTCAACCAGCTACTATCTTGCCCTTCTGACAATCGCACAAATGTTTCTTGCAAGCTTATTGCTGCAGCTGGGTCGTAACCGGCCTTCGCCATATAATTCATGCCATACAAATCTGCTTCTAATTCGGCATTGCGGCTATACTTTTGAGTAACCAACTGGGCGGCAACCCCAGCACCACCGACAACGAGGCTACCATACTCACTGTTCTGTGACGCCATTCCTGCAGCTAAAACGGCACCCTGCAGCAACATGCCACGCTCCATCCCTTTGGCACCGTGCCTTGCCGCAGCGTGTATGATTTCATGCCCAAGCACTGCAGCTAATTCTGCTTCACTTTTAAGCTCGACCAAAAGGCCACGGTTAACCACTATTTTCCCCCCCGGGAGTGCCCAAGCATTTGGAGTAGAATCATTTATAACATTAAACTCATAGGGCAATTTTCGGTCACTCACCGCAGCTAATTTCTGCCCAACCTCTTTTACATAACTAGCAATCTGCGGGTGGGTTGTATAATCGCCACCCTGCACCTGGCGGGTAGGCAGATACTGTTCAGTTCCAAGATTTATTTCAGTAGATTCTGGCACAAGCGCAAATTCATTCTTACCTGTTACCGGATTTACGGCACAGCCAGACAACCAAATGGTCAAAAGAATACTCACCATTAATAATTTGATGCGCATAACCTAAGCTCCTATTTTTATGTTAAAGTTTCATTCTTACAATTAACTCAATAGCCAATTAAACTTGAAAAGAGGTTAACATGAAATATACATTTTTATCAGCTCTGATCATTGCAACTTTTTTTGTATCTACTGCTACAGCTAAACCACACGCGGTAACTATTTATCCAAATGGCGCCACACTTACCGCGCAAACGACACTAACCGATGAAAAA
>JADGED010000118.1 GCA_016744555.1 Desulfuromonadaceae bacterium | reverse complement strand
GAGCTTTAGTGTCGTTATAAGTGATTTAAAAATGCCTATAATGGGCGGCATTGAAGTACTTAAGACCATCTCAGTGCTACAGCCCAATGTTCCGGTAATCATCATAACCGGTTTTGCTACCGTCGACTCTGCTGTTGATGCAATGAAAAACGGTGCCTTCGAATACCTTACTAAGCCTTTTCTACCCGAGCAGATCATCGAAAAAGTCGAAGCAGCGGTAAAAAAAAGACTTCTTTCCCTTGAATCAGAAGTAATTACCGACAGCATCCCTGATGAAACAGTTGCCGATTCTTTCATCGGTAAAAGTGTGGCGATGCAAAAGGTTTTTCAACGCATTCTACAAGTAGCTCCAACAAATAGCTCTGTTTTAATTACTGGGGAAAGTGGCACCGGAAAAGAGTTAGTCGCTAGGGCTATCCACAACAATAGTAGTAGAAAAGAAGAGGCTTTTGTTGCCATTGACTGTAACTCATTGCCTGAAAATTTGTTAGAAAGCGAGTTATTTGGTCACGTTAAAGGCTCTTTTACCGGCGCCTCGCAGTCGAAACCAGGCCTTTTTAGCATTGCTAGTGGCGGCAGCTTATTTCTCGATGAGATTTCCAACTTAAGTATAGCAACACAAGCAAAACTGTTGCGAGTATTGCAGCAGCGTGAAGTAACGCCCATTGGTGGTACCAAACCCACCCCTATTGATATACGCCTAATTGCGGCAACCAACCGCGGGCTCGATAAAATGGTTGAAAATGGGACCTTCCGTGATGACCTCTATTTCCGCCTAAACATTATCCCCATTGGCCTACCGTCGTTACGTGAGCGTTCTGGCGATATCCCTCTATTAATAGGTTACTTTCTTAAAAAGTTTTCTGATGATATCGGAAAAAAAATCAAAGGGCTTTCCGCAGATGCCCACCTAGCATTACACGACTACCAATTCCCAGGAAATGTCCGTGAGTTAGAAAACATCATTGAAAGGGCGGTAGTGTTATCACAAGGCGACACTATCCAATTAGACAGTTTGGAGCTCCCCACGACACAGGACCTTGAATCTGGTAACGGTGAAATTGTTGCTCCAATCAATACGGATGAACTTAAAGAGGTTAAACGTAAGGCCCGCGAGCAAGCAGTTGAACCAGTTGAAAAAGCCTTTGTCTATGCGGCAATGGAAAGAAACAATTGGAACGTCACTAAAGCAGCCGAAGAGACTGGAATGCTGCGACCGAATTTCCAAGCCTTGTTAAAAAAGCTTGGCATTTCGGTCAAAGATCATATTTAAGACGGCAAACAGCAGCTCTCATTGATAGGGAAGGTAATCGTAAACTTGGTTCCTTCCCCCTCTACGCTATCCACATCTACACTGCCACCATGATTTCTAATTATTCCATACGACACTGACAACCCTAGGCCAAAACCTTTTTGTGCTTTAGTAGAGAAAAATGGATCAAAAATCTTATCTAAGTTTTCGCTGCTTATCCCAGCACCAGTATCTTCTATTGTAATTTCTACCGCCGCACCAGTTTCTGCTAGCTTCGTCGTAATCGTTAATAAACCACCATTTGGCATCGCCTGCCCGGCATTGATAAAAATATTAAAGAAAACCTGCTGCAATTGATCGGCATCGATTTCCAATTCTGGCAAATTATCTCCACCACGATAGTTAACCCCAATATCCTGAAAAATTGCCTGCTGAGTTACCAAGGTCATCGTTAATTCAATTATGCGGTTTATTGAGTCGGGTTTCTTTTCAGGGATAGATTCACGCGCAAATTCCAATAATCCTCGCACAATTTTTGCGCATCTACCAGTTTCTGAAACAATCAAATCAAGATTATCTTTGACCTGCTGTGGTATATCTGGATTTTTCGACGAAAGGGAAGCAAACATCAAAATACCGGTAAGGGGATTATTTATTTCATGGGCAACGCCTGCAACCAATTCTCCCATTGATGCCAATTTTGCCGAGCGCAACAATTGACTCTGCATATCGGACATTTCCGCAGTCCGAGTTTCAACTTTATGCTCCAAGGTATTTCCCCACTCTTTCAATTCTAATTGTGCCTGAGTAAGGTTGTCAGCCATATTATTGAACGAACGCCCTAGCTCACCAAGTTCATCATTGGATAATTTTTTTACCCGCGCGGTTAAATCTCCTCGAGAAAGGGCATGGGTAAGTTCGAGCAACTGCTGAATTGGATTACAAATATATTTTCTCGTCAGCAGATAATGGCACAATGATAGGATAATCAACATTATGGTTGTGGAGACAATTACATCTTGATGATGGACATGGGCTAAATCTGCCATCTGCCCCTGAGAAATCACTAAATCTAGCACTCCTATTTTTTTCTCTTCTGGGGAATGAGCATGGCAAGCCGCAGTATAACAAGTAGGCTCATTATATATCCCCCGGGTAATACTTAAATATTGATTACCTGAGTCATCTGAGAAAGATCTACTCCGCTGCTCCATGGGAACATCTACCAAAGCTTTCGACCCAGCCTGATGACAAAAAAAACAGCTTTCGTCAGTTTCACTAAGTGCTGTTCCAATTTCGTGCTTATTCATGGAAAAGTTAACGATTCCTTCTTTACCAAGAATCCGCGCCCGTTTTACCCGATCAGTTTTACCAATCTCCTCGATCATTAACTGTAGCTGTTCACGGTCATCTGCAAGCATAAGGTGGTGCGAATCGCGCAGAATCATTTCCGAAATAACATCGGCTTCCTGCATAGCTTTTGCGGTAAATACCTGCTGGACCTTATCTATATGCAAAAAAGCCGAAATAGACATAACCACAAGCAAAACAATACTTGATATTGCGGTATATCTTATCGCTAACTGGATACGCATTTATAACTCCTCAGGATTAAATCTCAACAGCGCTCGGTACGAATACCATACTGGAGTGCCGATTTTTTTTGAACCTATTTATTAGCACTTTATTAAAAACTCGGACTAAATTGCCCGTCCATTGCCTTTTTTGCATTACTGAAGTATATATCCTAATCCTTTTCCATAATGTATAAGGATATAACTAATGGGCTACAGAACGCTACAACAGGCAGTAAGTGAACTCGAAACGAGTAGACAATTAATCCGTATCGATCAGCCAATAGACACAAACCTTTTGGCCGGAGCAATCCAACGTCGGGTCTATCAACACCAAGGGCCGGCTTTATTGTTCACCAACCTTACCGGTTGCAAGTTCCCTGCTGTCGCCAACTTATTTGGCACTCTAGAGCGTACACGTTACCTATTTCGTGATACTTTGCAGCAGATTGAAACCCTCATCAAACTTAAGCTTGATCCAAAAACCCTGCTAAAACAGCCGTCGATGCTTTTATCGGCTCCACCGGCAGCACTAAATTTACTGCCTAAGAAAGTAAAGACGGGTTCAATTTTACAGGGCCAAACCAGTATAAGCTCTCTGCCGCAAATCAAAAGTTGGCCAGATGATGGCGGTGCCTTTGTCACGCTGCCGCAAGTCTATAGTGAAAGTAGCCTCTCCCCGGGGATTCGTTCATCTAACCTCGGCATGTACCGAGTGCAATTATCCGGCAACGATTACTACCAGGATCGCGAAATTGGGCTCCACTACCAAATACATCGCGGCATCGGTGTGCATCATCGCGAGGCTCTCGACCTCAATAAACCATTTAAAGTAAATATCTTTGTCGGTGGGCCGCCTAGCTTAACGGTCGCAGCGGTAATGCCCTTACCAGAGGGGATGCCAGAACTTGCTTTTGCTGGTCTTCTAGGTGGGCACCGAATTCCAATGGTGCAACCACAGGGCTGTTTACCAATGCCTGCCGAAGCAGATTTTGTTATTTGTGGCACCGTTGATCCACAAAGACAAAAACCCGAAGGACCGTTTGGTGACCACTTTGGCTACTATAGTTTAGCCCACGACTTCCCACTGGTTAAAGTTGATCGTGTCTATCATCGACCCGATGCTATTTGGCCTTTCACCACCGTCGGTAGACCACCACAGGAAGATACCAGCTTCGGCAACTTTATCCATGAACTTACCGGTGACCTCATCCCTGACGTTCTCCCGGGGATAAAAGCTGTTCACGCTGTCGATGCCGCCGGAGTTCACCCATTATTATTTGCTATCGGCAGTGAGCGCTATACCCCATACGATAAATTAGAGCGCCCGCAAGAGCTTTTAACCCAAGCAAATGCAGTTCTGGGACAGGGGCAATTGTCGTTGGCAAAGTTCCTGTTTATTGCCGCCGAAAACGATAATCCGCAACTCGATATTCATAGCGTTCCAGACTTTTTCCAACACATGCTGGAGCGCATTGACTGGCACAGAGACCTCCACTTTCAGACCGAAACTACTGTCGACACCCTCGATTACAGCGGTCACGGATTAAATCAAGGCTCAAAAGTTGTATTTGCTGCGGTAGGGGAGAAACGCCGTGAATTAGCGACAAAGGCTCCAGAGAACCTAAGCTTACCACGTGGGTTTAAAAAACCAGCTGTCGCGCTACCTGGAATTTTGTTAATTGAAGCACCTGCTTGTAAAGAATATCGCCCCGGCGAGGACCTTGACCTACAACGTTTCACCAATAAATTTACCAGTTCAGAACCAATCAATAACTTCCCACTGATAATCATGGTTGATGATGCGGAGTTTTGTGCTGCAGAATTAAATAATTGGCTTTGGGTGTGTTTTACTCGCTCTAATCCAGCCGCTGACATTTACGGTATTGGCAGCAGCAACAAAGCTAAACACTGGGGCTGCAGCGGGTCGCTAATAATCGATGCGCGAATAAAACCGCATCATGCCCCGCCATTGATCGACGACCCTAAAATCGAAGCTCAGGTTGACCAGTTAGCCGTTAATAACGGCCCATTACAAGGTATCATTTAATTTACGGAGTCATATCCATGCAAAACTCAGCGCCATCAGTACCTCAAGTTTCACCTCTTATTGGAGCTATCGGCAATACTCCGTTGGTCGATATATCAGTATTAACAGGGAATCCAAACATCCGGTTATTAGCCAAACTCGAAGGGGGAAATCCCGGTGGTTCGGTTAAAGATAGACCTGCTCTGTTTATGATTAACCGGGCCGAAGAGAGCGGTGAGCTGACCCATGACAAAGTTATTTTAGAGCCTACATCTGGCAATACCGGTATCGCTATCGCCATGATTGGTGCTGCAAAGGGTTACAAGGTCAAACTAGTGATGCCTGGCTGTGTTAGTACCGAGCGTCGCGGTATTTTGGAAGCATACGGTGCCGAAACAGTACTATCTCCTGGATGTCAAATGACCGATGGCGCTATCAATTTGGCGCATAAGATTTTAGCTGAAGACCCTGAACGTTATTTCATGCCCAATCAATATAGCAATCCCAATAATCCATATTCTCACTATGCGACCACCGCACCAGAAATAATGCAACAAACCGCAGGAGACATTGATTACTTTGTCGCTGGCATGGGGACTTCGGGTACACTAATGGGGATCAGCAGATATTTTACTGAACATGCACCTAAAGTTAAGGTCATCGGTGTTGAGCCAAGCCTAGGACACAAAATCCAGGGGCTTAAAAATATGCACGAAGCAATCGTACCGAAGATTTACCACGAAGATAGGTTGAGTGAAAAACTAGTAGTAGAGGATGATGATGCTTACGAGATGAGCCGAAAACTAGCTCTCGATTTAGGATTATTTGTTGGCATGTCTAGTGGTGCTGCGGTGGCAGGATCATTACAAATCGCCAAGAAGATTTCTAAAGGGACAATTGTGACCTTATTGCCAGATCGTGGTGATCGCTATCTAAGCACTAATCTATTCCGCTCCCAATGTGCTCAGTGTCCTCCTTAGAAGCAGGAACAAGGATAAAGGTTCAGGGGAAAGGTTTCTTAGCTTCTGTAGATGAGGAAAACTCCGGCTAGTAACATGGTCACGCCTAGGAGGCGCTTAAAATCTATTGGGATACCACGCATCCCAAACACGCCATAGTGGTCAAGAACCAGACCAGTTATCAACTGTGCCACTATGGTTAGAGCTAAGACCGCTGTTGTTCCAATCCGTGGCACACCAACAATCGTCATCGTAACAAAAAAAGCTCCAAACAGTCCTCCGGTCAATTGCCACCAGTCAGCCTCTACCGACCGGCGAAAACTCCCTTGGCCACTAATAAGAGCCAAGACAAACAATACTAGTGCCCCAACTGCAAAAGAAATGGTTGCTGCCTGCAACAGTCCAGTTTTTCCGGCCAGTTTAGCATTAATTGACGGTTGCAATGCCACAGCTAATCCACCAATAGCCATCATTATAACTAAAACCCAATTTGACATTATTTTCCCCGCTGCAAACCTTTACACTTAAAATCGCTCTAGCTTGCCGCCACAGTTATTATGAATATATGTCCGGTTTTTATTTAAGCGCCTAAGTCTGTTAATTTCTGCGCCACATTTTTTACACCTTGCTACCAATTTCAACCGCTCATGGTGTAATTGCTTTAATGCAGCACTTTCACCACAACGCTGAGGCGCAATACCTAAACTTATCGCCCAAGCTTTCCAGCCTGGACCATGAATTAGGCGAGGGCGCTTATTACGGTTATGGTTGCTTAAATGATCACAGGCATGGGCAACTTCGTGCAACAACGTCTGCTTCAAGTTTTCTGGTTCCTGTGCCATTTGCAAACGGATACATAGTGGTTTATCTCCCAAGGTTACATATGCACCTAACCGGCGTGTCGCCCAACTTTTTTTAATCGGTATTGCGCCGATTTGAGCTAAAAGTTCTGCTGCCGAAATATCTAATAAGGAGTTTTCTACTGCCACCGTTATCTGATCCCATAACTTAAGTTCAGCGGCAATCTGTTTGACCGTCATAATATCCCTGTTGATAACTCTGCTTTTTTCTGTAACTATATTTGCCATGCATAATAACGAAGTAGAGCTTGAATTATTACAGTGGGTACCGATCCCACCTAACCTTAAAGATGGTTTGTCTGATCAAACTATCCCTAAGCGTAAATTCAAGGTTTGGTCACTGGTTCTGCAGGCACGTAATATTCCATATCGTTGTGAAAAAGTTGGTTTTAAATCTCAGCTTTTAGTCCCTGCAAACCTATACCAAGATGCCTGCAAAGAGCTACAGCAATATGAAACAGAAAACCATAATTGGCCACCACCGCTCCCCGAAGAGAGGCCACTACAACAAAATACCGTCGCAACAATTTGGGTTTTTATCGCTTTAGC
>JADGED010000117.1 GCA_016744555.1 Desulfuromonadaceae bacterium | reverse complement strand
ATTGCCGCCAACACGTTCACTGCCGGATAGGCAGCTCAGAAAGTTACGACAATAGAACCTTGCTCCACCCCTGCGCTCACTGTCGGATAGTTAACTCAACAAAACATATTCATGGATGGATAGATTATAATCTATCTGCCCACCTGATATCTCTGCACAAATTTACGATCAATATAATCTTTAACCCTAAAGGCTCCACTACCGTTCCAAGCTACGGACCACTTGTTTAAAATCCCTGTGCCGTCGCCTAGATTGAGAATTTGTAAATAATGGTCATTTGGAGAAAATGGTTTCAATTCACCATCTTGCATGGCTGCTAGCAGGTTATGATAAAGAATAGGGCCTTGGCGCACGGCATAAACACCAACTTTGTCTAGCGGTTGCTTATTGAAATGAATGCAATCTCCACCCCCGAAAATTGTCGGGTAGGTTGGATTTTGTAAGTATTGGTTTACTTGCATGCCGCCATCTGGCCCTGTCGAGATGTTTGAATCGGTAAAAACGGTACTTGGCTTAACGCCAGTGGCAACAAAAATAATATCTGCCTTATAAACTTTGCTATCATTCAAGACTATGCTTCCTGATTCAACTGACTTTACTCTGCAGCCTTGATTGATTTGAATCCCCCGTTTTTGCAGTGATTCTAGCGCTAGTTTACCCATTCTCTTTGGCTGCTGGGGCAGCAGCTGTTTACCGGTAAAAACGGTAATGTCGATCTGCTTCATTTCCGCTTTTTGAGCAAGCCGCCAGACGTTGCCAGCAATTTCAATAGCAGATGGCCCCCCTCCAACAATACCTACGGTGATTTTCTTTATTTTTCCCAATTCGATTATCCGTTGTTTCGCTTGTAATAGACCCTCTATCGGCTTTACTGGAAACACATCGTTGTGGTCACCCTTGGTTAAATCATTGGAAACTTGGCTGCCAAGGTTACAAGAAAGAATGTCGTACTTTATTTCGGACCCGCTAGCTAAGTGTACCAGTTGTTTGATTGGGTTAATTTTAGTAACGGAGTCAAGGGTAAATGTAGCACCCATTTTTTCAACCAAAGTTTTAGTTGCGAAGCGAATACTTTCTGGGGAATAACTGTTGCCGAGCATTCCTGGTCCCATGCCAGAATAGTAGTGATATTTTGAAGGTGCAATTACATTTACAGTAAACCCAGCAGCAATAAATGTATGTAAGTTTGCAAGTGTAAGTAGGTGCGCATGACCGCCACCAGCTATAATTAGTTGTTTTTTCATTTTGTTACGTTTCTGTAAGATGGGTTGCCGATTTTGTGTTTAACTTACGTATAATTACGTCGTCCTTTTAGTCAAGGCAAATTAATTTTGCTTTTGCCATTTACTGCTACTTGGTTATATTTTAAGTGCTTAAAAAGCTAAAGTTGATCTTAAATAAATATCAGTCATCTTTTTTTTGGAAACATTAATACTGTTTTTTCCCCGGATATTCGTGGAGATAAAGGATCTGTTGATGGTAAAGCGTAGGGTTAAAAGGTTGTCACTTTTGTTGCCAATGTGTTTGCTGTCTTGTAGTAATGTAAATATAGGAATGCAAGATTCCAAATTAAAGCCATGTCCAGCATCGCCAAATTGTGTATCGACAGAGACTAGTGATAGTAAGCATCAAATTGCTCCATTCAAGATAAAAGGCTCACCGCTAGTATTTTGGCAAAAGTTAGAGCAACAATTGGAACTTTTGCCAAAGACAAAAATTATCACAGTTACCGATACCTATTTGCATGTAGAATGTCGCAGTAAATTTTTTAGTTTCGTCGACGATTTAGAGTTTTTGCTGCGAACCGATACAGGTGTCGTTGAAATTCGATCTGCCGCAAGGCTTGGTTATTCTGATTTAGGGGTAAATCGTCAGCGGCTTGAGGGACTACGCAGCACGCTAACGCTTGATGGTGTCCTAGATTAGTTAATCGCCTGTTTAGGCTGTTGTAGTCCTATTGATCTAAAACGTCACGTACTTTTTGCGTCAATATATTTGCAGAAAATGGCTTTGGCAAAAAGTTGACGATAACGTTTTGGCTCTGCAGATTGTTTTGTGGGTAACCAGAGATAAATAATGTTTTTAGCTGTGGCTTTAGCGCTCGCAGATTATTACTCAGCTCAGGCCCATTCATTTGAGGCATGACAACATCGGTTAACAACAGATCAATTTTTTTGTCGTAATCCCTGACCAGCTCAATTGCGTCTAGGGGATTGTCAGAAGATAAAATTGTGTACCCAGCTTCGCTTATAATTGCTTTGGTTACGTCAAGCAAAGAAATTTCGTCTTCGACAATTAAAATTGTTTCGTCACCACAAATTATGGTGCGGTCTTCGGTGAGCTCTTGTATTAGTTCTGGCTCTTTGTGAATGGGGAAATATAGTTTAAAGGTGGTGTTTTGATTTGGCACACTGTTTACTATTATATACCCATGGTTTTGTTTTATCAGTCCGAAAACCATTGATAATCCTAACCCCGTACCTTCGCCGATGTCTTTAGTGGTAAAGAACGGGTCAAAGATTTTTCCTATAATTTCACTGCTTATGCCGCAACCTGTATCGGTGACTGCCAGCCTTACATACTCTCCTGGAAAGCACCCTGGATGATCATAACAAAACTCCTGACTAAGGGTCACTCGCTTGGTTCTTACTGTTATGGTGCCAGAACCAATAATTGCATCGCGTGCATTTATAATAAGGTTTGTTAGAATTTGGTTGCAATGTCCGGGGTCAATTTTTACTACTGGCAACCCCGCTTCAGGCAGCCATTTAAGCTCAATTTGTTCACCAATTAGGCGATTCAACATTGTCAATGTTGAATCAGTTGTTTCGTTTAGGTTTAAGACTTCTGGGTTATGCGTTTGTTTACGGGCAAATCCAAGGAGGTGGCGAGTTAGATCGGCAGAGCGTTTTGCCGCGACGTTTATTTCATTTAGTCGTTTTCGCATTGGATCATTTGGATCCATTTTTAGCATGGCTACTTCGACTTGCCCTAAAATGATTGCCAGCATATTGTTGAAATCGTGGGCGACACCGCCAGCTAGCTGCCCAATGGCCTCCATCTTTTGCGTTTGTTGATATTTCTCCTGTACCTGTAACTGTTCAGTTATGTCTCGTTTTGCAGCAACGAAATTAACAATTTTGCCAGCTGTATCTAAAATTGGTGAAATAGTCACGTCTTCGGTAAAGTGACTACCATCTTTTTTCCTATTAATGAAGCGTCCTTGCCAAGGCTGCCCTTTGGTGATAGCTCCCCATACTTCGGCGTAAACAGATTTGTCCTGTTGTCCACTGTTTAGTATGCGTGGATTTTTTCCAATGGCCTCTTCACGACTATAACCGGTAACATCGGTGAAAGCTTGATTGACGTATTCTATCGTCCCCTTGGTATCAGTAATGACTATAGTTTCACCTGATTGTTCGATTGCAGCAACTAAACGTCTTACTTGGTCTTCCGTCTGCTGCAACATTCGCATATCAATGTCTATGCAGAAAAGTTCTTTTTCTCCCGAGCTAGCGGTGTGAGTGAAGTGCGATGAATAGACCGGAACTGGAGCGCCGTTTTTGTCATGTAGCGTAAGCTCACTGGATGGAATGGGTATGTTTTCATTTGTCCAGCGCTGAGTTAGGTTGATTACCTCTTCGCGCATGTGGGGTGGTATGATTAGGTCTTCTAGTTTCTGCCCTATAGCTTCGGTTTGCGAATAGCCATAAATTTCGCTGCTGGCTTTATTCCAGTAGATAACCCTGCGGTCTTCGTCATATCCTTGGACTGGAATATGTTCAAGTCTATCAATTAAAGAGCGAAAGCGATTTTCACTCTCGCGTAAATGAATTTCTGTAGCTTTGCGTTTAGAAATATCAATGATAAGAGCAACCATTCCTGTAAGGTTGTCGTCGTCATAGAGGCCAGTGACCGAAACCTCGGCCCAGAAAGTAGTCCCATCTTTGCGGATATAGCGTTTATCGATTCGATAAGAAGTGTTTTGTTTGTTAAGTAGTTGCTGGTTTAGCAGTAACTGTCTAGTCAAGTCCTCTGGGTGAGTTATTGATTTTATGTTGTTGTTTCTTAACTCATCTAGGCCGTACCCAATCATGTCTAGCCAATGTGGGTTGGCATTACGGTATTGGAAAGTAGCGTCGACTTCAACCATACCTACAATTTGATTGTCAAATAGTGTTTGGAGAAATTTGTTATCCATAATCAACCGCTGACTTTCTGCGTAGCTTTATTTTCCATTGTCCAGTTAACAGTAATATTGTAACAGCTAATCTATAGAGTTAAAGTCGCTCTATTTCATTCTTTCAGCCAGCTAGCAATGGAGTTTTGTTCCTCTGTCCACAAATCGCTTAAGCGCAACTGAAGAAAATCTTTCAGTAAGCTTTCGAACATTTGTTCCCCTTCTTCAATTGCGGCTAACTTTGTAAAAAATGCTGCTTCGGCTTCTGCCTGCGGGTCATCATTAGGATCGCTTTCGGGGCGGATCATTGGGGTGCGGTAGCTGGCGAATTGGAATTTTTCACCTTTTAAGGTTAGCTTCCAACCATCATCCTCATTTTGCTGTAGGTGGATGGTTGCCTCTTCCAGTTGTTTGCCTTGCAGTAGTGCCGCTTTAACCTCTAGGTAGTGGTCTTGTGGACCAGCAACGACAATTTTTTGTGCCCCTTCTTGTCCGCCGCCAACCAAAACTAAGCGATTGTCAAGAAATGCTGTGAATGGTTGACCAGATAATAATGGTCCTGACGTCGTGACTTGATAGCGTGAATCGGAATTAAGAGTGCGATAAAATAGCCATTGGAGAAAGTCCACTCCAAGCCAACGATTGGCTTCGATTTGTTCCAATACACTTTCGGTTTGTGCCCGATTGGTTTGTTGTAGTTGTTCTTGTTGCTGCTCTGGTATCACTTTAGCTGCACGAGCTAACGGGTGGAATAATTGCAGACGTAATCCAGGGAAAGTTTGGTGAAACAACCCTTGAAAGCTGTCGATAGTGCTTTGCCCGAGGGAGCAAAAGCGCAGCAGTTGAGTTTCTGTGTCCCAAATCACATCATAAAATGATGGCGTAGGTAGAGTGCGAGCGAGAAGAGAGCTGCGGGCTTGATCACGTATTTGCTCTTTTTCTGCTTTAGGTATGAAATTTAAGTCTGGTTTGTTGGCAAGGAACTGATCGCCAAGCTGGATGATTTGCCGCTTCAGTAATGCTGCTGGTACTTTACGGCGATCTTGGCGCAGGGCAAAACAAAAATAGTGATCTCTCCAGCAACTGGGTTCAGTTTCAAATTCACTATTGTCGTAGTTGTCCAGTTCGACCCAGCCAGTAGAAAGTTCATCGGCTGATTGCTCTATCGAGCGAAATCCTTCAGCGGCTAGTTTTTCTTGTAGCTCATTCCGTACTAAGGGATTTTGTGCCCCGGTTATTTGAAAATAACAAAAGCTGGCGGATGTAGCCAGAAAGCCCATGGTGTGCTCCTATATGTGATCAAGTTTGAGTCAGTTTAATTGCGATGGAAGTAATAAAATTGTCCACTTAACCCCTTGCTAAAGGTGCGGTTGTGTTCCGCTAGTTGTTGCAGCAGTTGGTTAAGGGTAAGGTCGTCAACATAGCCATTGTCGATAAAATAGTTGCCAATTTGTTGCTGTTGACTGCGTTGATGAAACAGGAGAGTGCGTACTTGTAGTTGTGTTAATAGCCCAAGCTTTTCAGCCCGCTCACCAAATTTTTGTAAGCCGGCATGGTAGTTAATGATGTTCTTTATATCTGAATCATTGAGCCAGCCCCAGCGTTTTGCAATTTCACCTAATGCAGGTCGTTGCCGGCGTTGCCATGTTATTGCAGTAATCATTGTTGCAAATGGGATTATCCCTAGGTAGTAGAGAAATTGACCAAATTGAAGTGGTCGCATGGGAAGGCGACTGTTCTTTTGCCGGATTTGCCCACTGTGCTTAGTCGGAGTTGGTTTAGGCGCTTTTGGTTTAGTTGCAGCGCTGCGATATTGTTGTTGCGTTGCATGATCTTGGCGCCGACGTTTTGCTTGGGTGTAAGAAGTGTTGCTGCGAGAAAAGTGGCCCGAAGGAAAAGACTTACGCTGCTTGAGGTAAGATTGCACCGTTTGATGTGCCTGGTTTAAATCTTGAAATAATTGGTGCTGCTTGTCTTTGGTGCTGACAGTATCGATCGCAAAGCAATCAGGGTGAGTGGTTTTTGCTTTTTTACGATAAGCAGTGCGAACCCCTGCTGGTTGAAGATAAAATAGAAAATCTTGATTCAGCTGGACTTCACTGCCGAATAATGTTCGGCATGCCCGGAAAACCTCTACTTCAGATAACTGTGACATTGGTCGTTTCCTGAATAAAAAATTTGCTGATGGCAAGAAAATGGAAATTTAGCAGCGTTACTTTGCTGGCTAAAAAAACTCCTTGCACACTATATGTGTGCAGTTTACATTTGAAAACCACAATGTGTTGTGGCGAAAAAAATGTATAGGTTTTTATAACTTAGAATTGAGCTGGAGACAAGAAAGAGTTGGTGAATTAATGTAGATTTGTAGCTTATTTTTTTGCCTTTATGAATTCTTCAATTCGAAGCTGGTCTGCACTGAGGATATTAATGAAGCGCATACCGGCAGTTATTGATACTTCATCGTCTTGCAGGCAAGTCCAAACAATTTCAGCAATAGCGCAAATCGGCGGTTTGCTATCATCGATATTGACTAGGATTAGACACAAATCGCCTTGTTCTGCAGGGGGTTTAATGGCAAACCGAATCCCTTCAGAACTGATATTGATTCGACTTTTTTTGAAATTGTCGTATACCAGCGGGGCTTCAGGGCTGTAGAGTACAGATAAGTTCTTTTCCCAAATTGTGCGCATGGTGTGCAAGGTCTTTGCGGCGCGGCTAAAGCGAATTCCTAGCTGACAATTGTAGCGATTGTGGAGTCGCCGTTGAAACATTTCAATCCCAGATTCCAATTTTATCGAGAATCTGGTGCCATCAATTATTTCCAAAAACGTGCCCGAGGCACGCACTCCAAGTCCCATAGATTCAGTTGTGATTTCAAATTTACAAACTTCTTTAAGGGGGTACTGATTGGTAATGTTTTCTCCATATGGATTGGAGAGGGATATTATGAGGGCTTCATTTTCAAGCGAACCTACATATGCTGTCATTAATTCGGTGCGTTCGTTTGATTCCGCATTTTTGTGCAATTTTAAAAGTAACTTTTGCCCAAGTTTAAAATAGTGCTGGTAGCTCATGCAGTCGACCCTGTTAAAGAGAATTTCCTCGAATTTGCTATTCTATATTTTTTTCCA
>JADGED010000116.1 GCA_016744555.1 Desulfuromonadaceae bacterium | reverse complement strand
GATAATTGGATTTGTTCTGGAGGTCATCACAAACCTATTAAGACTCTATTGCAATAATAACTAATGATTAAAATCACATTATGACAGCAGAATGTCGGTTGGTCAAATTTAATTTTATATTGGTAATGCAGGATAGGCGGTAATTATTGTTTTTAAAAGGCCATTTATTGCACTAATGTTAGAATGATTTGTCTGGTTTCCTCTTGTAGAATTTCATTTGCCTCTTCGTTTAGACAAAATTTTTCGTGATATTCGGTAGTGATACCAGGTAGGCACTTATTGTTTTTACAGCCATAGTCAAAGATTATACTTAATTGGCTGGCAACGTGAGTTGCAGCGATAATGTCATGATCTATTGGAGTTAAATGTGGTTGGTGGGCCCAGCGAATTGCATTAACGATAAAAGGCGGTAATCCCCACCACTCAGCAATGTAACCACCCAGTTCAGTATGATCGGTTTTGAAAATTTTACGCTCTGCGTCAATTAAGTTGATATCGTCTTGTTGTGTTAGTGCAATTGATTGTTCAAATTGAGAAGAAAAGAAGTTTGCAGCAACCAGTTTGCCAATATCGTGCAGCAGCCCAGCGATAAATGCGCGATCGTGTTGGATGAAATCTGTCGGTAGTAATGACTTAACTAGTAGTCTAGAGATTATAGCCGTAGCCATTGAGTGCCTTTTGAAATCGGTGAAGCAAAAACCCTTTATCTCTGGTAGCTTAACGTTAATTGCACTATTGATTGATTCCGACAGTATTAGGGTTTCGACAATGTCGGTACCAAGAACAATGATCGCTTTTTTAATAGAGTCAACGTGAAAGCGTTGTCCAAATAAGGCAGAATTAGCCCAGTGAAGCAAAATAGCAGACATGGCAGCGTCTTGACTTATTACCGTAACCATTTTGGTTATATCTATTTCGTCATTAGTTTTGCATGCGCGAATGTTAGCATAGCTTTTTGGTAGCATCGGTAATAGTGGTACTGAGTTGATCAACTTTTGAAATTCTATACTGTGGTTTTTTTGTTGTTTGATTTGGCGTAATGCGCTTCTAATTATATCTTTAAACTCTTGATCGTTCCACGGGTTGGGGATGATTTGCTGGATTTTACCACATGCTAAGGATTGAAGAGTTTTTTCGGCTTTTGGAGTATTGGTTAGGCAGATTCGAACTACGCTAGGATGTTTATGGTGAACATCATTTATGAATTCAAGGCAGCTTACCTCTGTGAGGTTAATGTCAGAGACAACGATGTCAATGTTGTTTAAGTTTAGATAATTTAACCCCTCTGTAGCGGTTTTAACAAATACGCAGTCCCATTGTTCGTTGCTTAGCAACTGTTGTAGGGATTTTAGAACATGTTGTTCTTCATTAACAAAAAGTATTTTTGCTCTTGTATCGTTCATATGGTTACAGTCTGCATCCTATAGAATTTATTGTCCTGAGTTTTTAGCTCAGTTGTTGATCTGAGTGTACTTCGAGTTGTGGAGTTTAAAACCGGCGTTGTTTTTTTCGAGAAATTTTACCGATTAACCACCCGCCAAAGAAAACTCCTCCGCCAGCAAGAAACCATTGAATCATGTTTGTTCGGTGAAACTTTTGGTTCTCTTCGCGAAGCATCATTATTTCACCATTGATTAAATTGTTTTCTTCAATGAGTTGTTGGTTTTCATTGCTAATATTGACTACATTATCTGCTTTACTTAATAGCTCATTATGGTCATTGGTGCTCTTTTTTAGCTCTTGCTGGGTTTTCTTTAGTTGTACGGAGAGTGTTTCTATCTGCTCTTTGTAACTGTTAATATCTGTTTGGGTACTGTTTAGGTTGTTTTGCCGCACACTTAGTTTTTGTTCAAGTTGGTTTAGCTTTATGTTGAGCTGCTTAATTTGTGTTGTTTTGGGAATGCTTTTTGTGATGTATTGTCGTTTAACGTAACCTTCGGTGCCCTTAGGTGTTAAGACCTTTAAGTATTCCTTGTCTTTTTCTACTACTGTTACTGGAGTGGCCGTCTGTATGGTTTCCAGAACTTTAAATTGATTGCCTTTGCCGCTGCGTACGGTGACTATCAGCTTGTCAGATACGTAGCGCGTTTCCGCATGAGCGGAAAAAGCAAATGCAACAAGCAGAATGGTAATCATAATTGCATGTAAGGATATTTTCATCTTGAGCTTCCTTTTTAATTCAAGGGGAAAGCAACCTAACGCTAAAATACAGAGATAAGATAGCAAATTCAAGAGATAATTCATATCCAAAGAACAGTAATTATGGATAAAATATGCTATTTACATCACTTTTTGTGATTAGGAACCGGTTATGAACAAAGAAAATTTTAGAAAGCAGATTGTTGATCGCTTAGAGACCGATTATTCCTTACTCTTGCAGGCGGCAAAAAATTCCCATGCTTCAGCTACCCACGCAGAGAATATCCCCGATAATAAATATGCAACTTTAGGTCTTGAAGCGTCTTATCTCGCTCAAGGACAAGCGGATCGGGCGCAAGAAATAAAAAAGGCATTACACGATTTTAGGTGTTTACCAATTAAGTATTTTGCTGATGACGCACCAATTTACTTAACCGCCCTCGTTCAGTTAGAAGATGATGCAGGTCAATTAAGTTGGGTATTCTTGGGACCTGCAGCTGGTGGCATTAGTTTGGAGGTAGGTGAGGATGAGGTAACGATTATTACCCCCACATCACCACTGGGTAGAGAGTTGCTAGGGAAGCGCTGCGGGGACGATGTTTTATTGAATGGCAAGTTGCGGCGGGAGTACGAAGTTATTGCCGTTAAATGAGATTGCTTTAAATTAATTTTGTTCCGTAATGTTCAGTGAATCGAAATTTTTTGCTTGTTAAATTCGACTATTTGTCCTGAGCGGATCTTGCAACGTTTACGTAATTCAGTTAGACCATCAACGGTAACATCTCCAGCTGCAATTGCCAATTTTGCCGTTCCGCCGCTAGGGCACATACCGGTAAGCTTTAACAAGTTATTAAGCTCAATATAGTCGTTACCTTCTAAGTTGAATTCTGTCATCATTTCCCTTTTCGTTGTTTTTGTTTGTAATTGGTTTTATGTTTGATTGATTTTTTAGTAGCCACCCACACCGCATGCCGGTAGCCACCTTTTCCCGGTCTTTCGCAGCGTACATTAAAGCCGCAAGCAGTAAGGCGGTTTTCAAAGGCAGAGTCGGGGTTTTCTCCCCAAACGGCAAAGGTTCCACCGGTTTTTAATGCTTTATGGGCAAACTCAATGGCACGACTGCCGTATAGTGGGTCATTGAGGGCATCTGTTTGTGGATGTGGGCCACGGTAAAGGTCGAGAATAATGGAGTCAAAACTGCTGGATTGTGCCTGCTTGATCGTCTCGGCAACATCTGCAATCTCGACCGTAACTCGATTGTCGGTAGCAGCTCCAGCCGTTAGTTCACTCAGTTGGTCACAGCACCAGTCATAAACCTTAGGGTTTAATTCTGCAGTAAGCACTTCAGCTGTTTCCGGCAAGGCATCAAGCACAGCTCGCAGAGTTATCCCCATTCCTAGCCCACCGACCATTACTTTTGGGCAAGGGTGAGATTTTAGCCCCTGACAACCAACTTTACCCAGGGCCATTTCTGACCGCTGCGCTTTACTATTCATTAAAATTTGTGAGCCAATGGTGATAAGGAAGTCATCTTTACCACGTTGGCGGAGTTCCATTATCTCATTGTCGTCGGTTGTGAATTGGTCGAGTACTTTCCAGGGTAGGGCCATGTTGATTAGGGATCCGTTGCGGTAGTAGTTTTAATGTGAGTTAGTTGTGCTAAATAATCTCATGCTTTAATTGAAGAAACTCTTCCCGGGTGATTAACCCATCTTCCAGCATCCTATTGAGCTTGGATAGCTCCTCAATTTGTTCAGATTTTGGTGCGGCAATAAGTTTGACCTCAGACTCTATTTCAGAGTGAGTCAATTGCATGTTCTCGTTCTGGTTGCCAAGTTTTATTGAAGCCATTCCGCCCATCAGGCTGATTTCTAATGATCTATCTTTAAAGGCCGGATCGGACATTAGATCGACTATCTTTTGTTTATGTTGCTGAAATTTGTTGTAAAAATAGTAGGCAGATGCGCCAATTAGAATGATACCAGCGATGAAAATTAACCAGCGGAAATCGTAAATACCTTTAATCAAAACTACTGTAGCACCAAGCCCAACCATGAGTAAAATATGGAGAAGTAATACTGTGTACCCGAGCATTACACCGTTAAAAGTGCTTTTGTTTTGTTCGTCATTCGGAATCATTTTGTTATACTTTTCTTCTTGGAAGCTAGACCGCTAGATTGTTTTACCAAGCTTAGCATTGACGTAGCGTCATCTGTCGTAAAGATAACTACTCTTAACACTGTTTGTTTGGCGATGCCAGTTTTTAGCAGTGCTTGATTTTCATAACTTTGGTAAAAGATAGCACAATCGTAATAAATGATAAAATATATACTGTGTTGCAAGCAGAAATGAGGTGCCATGGAAGTTCTAGGGATAGATGTTGGAGGTAGTGCTATTAAGGGGGCTGTTGTCGATGCTGATTCTGGGCTGTTGATTTCTGCACCGATGCAAATCAAAACACCACAACCTGCCATTCCAACAATGGTAGTTCGCGCTATTGGAGAGTTAAAGAAGCAATTGGCTTGGCAGGGGGCAGTTGGTTGTGGCTTTCCGGCAATAGTAGAAAATGGCAAGGTGAAAACTGCTGCGAATATTGATTCTAGTTGGATTGGAGTTGACTTGCCTAAAATGTTGCAAGCAGAGATTGCTACAACTTGTAAGGTCGTAAATGATGCCGATGCCGCCGGTATCGCAGAAATGCAGTTTGGTGCTGGAGTTGGCCGAATGGGGACGGTACTCGTTTTAACGTTGGGAACAGGTATTGGATCGGCGCTGTTTAGTCGTGGGGAGTTGGTTCCAAACTTAGAACTAGGGCATCTGCAAATGGATGGTGCCCCGGCAGAACACTATGCTTCTGCTGCGGTAAAAAATAATGAAAGTCTGTCGTGGCAGGAATGGGGAGGGCGCCTTGATGATTTTTTAGCACAAGTTGAGCGATTGCTGTCAGCAGAATTGATAATTATTGGCGGCGGGATAAGTACTGAATACGAAAAATTCTTCCCCTATTTATCAACTCATGCCGAATTGGTTCCTGCCCGTTTTTATAACCAAGCTGGAATCGTAGGTGCCGCTATTGCTGTTAGTGCCAGCAATTAAGATTTTGACATTTGTTTTTTTAACTCATGCTTGATGGCATCGCTATCAAGTAGCCCTTGGTTAAATAACAACTGCCCCCACGTTTGTCCCTTGCTGCTAATTGCTGCGTAGATATCGGCTGGGTTACCGGTTAGCATGGTTGCCAAAATCAACTCTTTGCGATTCATCCCCAGTTTACGCCAAGTGGCAACTTCTGAGACAGAAGCGCCCATGTATTTTCTTAATTGCAGGTCGACAATGTGGTCAGCTAGTTGTTCAGGGTCGTTACTTAACTGCCGGTATCGTTGGTCGATGGGGAGGTTTAGCTGTGCGAAAGTTTTTGCCCAGACCTTGTTCTTGGCTTGGATTGCCTTCACTTGAGAGATATCTTTACCACTACGGTTTGCAACGTCAAATAATACCCATAGTTGGGCGCCATTTTCTCCTGCCATTTTCGCTTTAACGATATTGCGTTTATCTACCCCATAGATCAGGGCCAAAAAAGAGTTTTGGGTCGTTGCCAAAAAGTACGGATCAGCTGCGCCAGTATCGCGGTGGTTAAAGCTGCGATCTTGAAAACAGTGGCAATTTATAGTCGATTCAGCGGTTGCGTAGTTTGGAACCAGCAAAATGAGAAACAGGATAAATATTTTCATGATTAAGGCCTCCGATTAGTTTTGGTGACCGTAACATAGCTAGCCGTCGATCTTTTTGATTTAAATCAAAAGTCGTACCGGGGGAGCAACGAATTTATCCTTTGGTGGAGTTCACTCTCCCTTAGCTCAATTTTTTTACAAATTCAGACTTCAGCCCCATTGAGCCAATACCCGGTATTTTGCAGTCGATATTATGGTCACCATCAACTAGTCGAATATTTTTCACTTTGGTGCCGACTTTAACATCAGATGAAGAACCTTTGACCTTCAAGTTTTTAATGACGGTGACAGTATCTCCATCTTGTAGTGGATTGCCGTTGGCATCGCGGATGACTTTAGCTTGTTCGCTATCTTCAGCTGCAGCAACACTCCACTCATGGGCACACTCAGGGCAAACATATAACTCGCGGTCTTCATAGGTATATTGTGAATTGCATTCTGGACAATTGGGTAGATCGCTCATATTGGTTTCCTTTGTCATCTTATTTGGGGGGATACTTCTTGTTTATAAGGGCACTTTTTATAGGTAAATTGTGCAATAGGCAAGAGCTAAGGGGAGATTTGTCCTTTAAAAAGTGTGGTAATGTTTTATACTGATTGGCTAAGTGAATAAAATTTAGATGTTTGTGACCATAAATCGAAGAATAATGGGAGAGTGATCCAATGAAAAATTTTAATTATCATAATCCGACGCAGATTGTTTTTGGTAAAGGGCGCTTAACTAAGCTTGATGGTTTGGTTCCCCAAAAAAGTCGCGTACTAGTATTGTACGGCGGTGGCAGTGTTAAAAAACATGGCACCCTGCAGAAGGTGCTTAAATGCTTACCAGACCGAGAAGTTTTTGAGTTTGGTGGGATCGAACCAAACCCACAATTTACCACGTTGATGAAAGCTGTCGACATGGTGAAAGAGCATAATATCGATTTTCTTTTAGCCGTCGGTGGCGGTTCGGTTATGGATGGCACAAAGTTTGTTGCCCTCGCTGCTAATTACTCCGGTGATGCCGCAGAACTACTTATCGGTGGTGGGTCGGTTCCGGAAAGTGCCGTCCCTATGGGTACCGTTGTTACCTTGCCTGCAACAGGCTCAGAGATGAATTCTGGCGGGGTTATTTGTTATGCCGATGGTAAACTGGTTTTTTCCAGCCCCTTGGTGTTTCCGGTGTTTTCGATTCTTGATCCCGTTCTTACTTACACATTACCGATTAAGCAGATTAGTAACGGTATTGTCGATACCTTTATTCACACTGTGGAGCAGTATGTCACTTTTCCGGCAGAGGGGCGGTTCCAAGATCGGACTGCCGAGGGGATTTTACTAACTTTGATTGAAATCGGCAAGAAAACCATTGACGATCCAACCGATTACGACGCTCGTGCAAATTTAGTTTGGTGTGCCACCAATGCCCTTAATGGCTTGATTGGTGCTGGAGTGCCACAAGACTGGACTACCCATATG
>JADGED010000115.1:627-7442 GCA_016744555.1 Desulfuromonadaceae bacterium | reverse complement strand
AATTGTAGCTTAAGCAAGATCAAAAGCCACCATATTAAAACAATAAAAACTAATCTGTAAAAATTATAGTCTTATTTACGGGTTGTCAAGCTGGAAAGATGAGAATGTTCCAAAAAAAGCACATTGAGGTCTATTTTTATTGGTGTTTTTGTCTTGTGATAAGATTTAAGTAGCGCTCTGAATTTAACACGATTCCACGGGAAGTTGTGTTTTGTTGCAAGAAGATTTCCAATTCTTTAAGTTTTGCAGCTGAGAGGGTTTCATAGTTTGGCAGCTTGTTGGTAAAAAAGTCAGCTTTATCTGTAAACTGAAAATCGACGTAAAACTTGTGTGTTCTGCTTAGTTTCCACCCCGGCAGAAGGTTCATAGCAGCTACCGCAGCCTGCTTCTCTGCTGTTTCGTCACCACTCCCAGCGCCGTACCTTTGCTTAACGTCAAGAAAGGAACCACTGTCTCCAGGTTCAACTACAACTATTTTACCATTGTCGTTTAGTAGCTTCCCAATGTGGAGGAGATTGTCAACCATTTTATGCCGCTGAATGTGGTGAAGGGAAAGGGTGTAGATAGCGATATCAAAAGATTTTATTGGTAAAGCTGGAAACCCATCAGGAGTATGAATGAAATCAATATTATTCATATTCACATTTTTTCGTGCCTGCGTCAGACTTGCAGCGTCTAGATCTGTTGCTACAATTTGTTTGGCCAATTGAGCCATATCAGCGGTAATTCTACCGTTGCCACAACCAATTTCCAAAATAGTTGCACCTTTTAGCGGTGCGTATGCATTAATTGTTTGAAGGTATTTGTTGTCGGGGTCGAGAATCATCGTATGTTTTCGCTATCTGTGTGACTTAGTTCATTTTATTAAAACGATAAAGTTTAATTGTAGCACGTATATTTGATTATAGTTTGTTTTGTCGTCTTGCCATTAGGACGAACAATCCAGCAAAAATTAAACCAATGCCATAGAAGGCTTGAGTGTCTAGTTGTTCACCAAGAACTATGATTCCCATTAATGCAGCAGTCATCGGTTCGGCAAGGGAAAGGGTAACAGCGGTAGCCACTGGTACCGATTGTAACCCTTTTGCAAAGAGAAAGTAAGATAGGGCCATGGTTGCCAGACCGATATATAAGACAATTCCTATGGTGCGGGGCTGTAGTATCCAGTCTGGGTCTATATCTATTAGTAGAGGGGAAAGGATGGCAGCACCAAGGCAAACGACAACGGCCATGGATCCAATGGGGGAATGTTTTTCCAGTAATCCTTTTATAACTAAAGTATATGCTGCATAGGAGAATCCAGCAGCTAGAGCTAGTAGTACGCCAATTGGATCAACATTAACATCACCGCCGCTGAAACTGAGCAAGGTACAGCCAATGATGGCTAAAACTGTTGCCATTAACCAGCGGGGTCCTGGATTCTCACCCCGAAAGATTAGACCAAGAAGACCACCGGCAATAGGGGCGCTGCCAATACCAATAATGGTACCAACCGCAACGCCTGTCTTTGCAACTGCGGCAAAAAAGCAAAGTTGAAAACTCGAGGTAAACGCTGCGGCCAATAAAACTGGACAAAGCTTCCAGTCTCGATAGTGTCCCAGCTCTTTACGTTTGATTGCTAGCAGCAGCAGGGCAAGGCCGCCAATAAGCAAGCGCAAGGTGCCTATTATTTTGGGGTCAAAACCAATTGGAGTAAATGCTTGAGCTGTGCCCGTGGTTCCCCAAAGAACGGCAGCTCCAATAATAAGCCAATACCCACTAATAGTCCGATATGTTGCTGGTGATTTTTGTTTTGATGATTCCATAATATCCATTGTCGTAAAATCTTCATAGATTCTTAGGCTGGAAAGTTTCTCCCCACAGTAATTACCTGCCACAATGTATAAGCTAAAAATCCATACTTTGCTATAATGTAGCAATGAAACGAAGAAATCTATGTAGGTTTAAGCAATTTTTCTATTTATTTACGGCTTTGTTGCTGTTGTCGTTTTGCGGTTGTGTTAACTCAGGCCGTTGGGCTTGGGAACATCCAGATAAAAATAGTAAGCGGCAACTACAATATGATAAGAAAGCTTGCCGAAATTTAGCACAAGCTGAAGGTGCAAAGATTGATTATTTTAATGAATTTTATGCTCGTGATAATGTTTATTTTTACGTGCCCTCCTATCGAGATAAGGATTATCAAAAATATTTACGCAGACACAATTATGATAGTTTTTTTCAGCAGCAAACAGATTTAGGTCGGTTTTATCTCATCTGTATGAAAGCTAAGGGCTGGCGTAGAGTAAAGGTAGAGGTTGATGGTAACCAATAAGTTTTCTTCGGGAAAGATTTGCTAGCCGATAATGCCATTCAGAAGTGTCCAAAAAAAAACTTTATGTTATGGTTCTCGCTGTTTTTGTTGAATGAGCTTAGTGGAGAACTATAAATGCCAGCCAAAAAAAATATAAAAGCTGAATTGTTATTGCCCGCCGGTGATATGCATAAATTAAAAACTGCAATTCGTTTTGGTGCTGATGCGGTTTATCTGGGTACCGCCGATTTTGGCTTGCGCGCCAACGCAGGGAACTTTGATATTGATCAGTTGCGTGTTGCTCGTCAGTTAACTTCTGAAGCTGGGGTAGCTATCTATTTGACCCTAAATGCTTCGTTGCGACCTGCAGAATTTACCCAGCTAGAACAATTGCTAGAAGAGCTAAAACCTCTTGATTTAGATGCCTATATTATTTCTGACCCGGGTGCTCTTGCAAGCATTCTCAAAGTTGACCCAGATCGCTCTGTGCATCTATCCACTCAAAGCAACAGTTGTAATCATCAAACTGCTGAGTTCTGGCGTAACAATGGGGTTGATCGGATTAACCTCGCTCGTGAATTGAGCATGGATGATATCACCAGCTTTGCTGGTAATACTACCATTGGTCTCGAATGTTTTGTCCATGGCGCAATGTGCGTTGCCCATTCTGGTCGCTGCCTCCTTTCTACTGCGCTTCTAGGGCGCAGTGCAAATCGTGGAGACTGTGCCCAACCTTGTCGTTGGAATTACTCTTTGACTGAAGAGATGCGACCAGGTGAGAGCTTTTCCATCGAAGAAGATTCACGTGGCACCTACATTATGAATAGCCGCGACCTCTGTTTGGTTGAACAATTACCTTTATTGATGGCGGCTGGGGTCGATAGCTTCAAAGTCGAAGGGCGGATGAAAAGTATTTACTATGTAGCAGCTGTTGCCCGTGTTTACCGTGATGCCATTGATCGTTTAAGTATTGACCCTACAGATATTGATCCAGCTTGGCGCGAAGAGTTGGAGAAAGTTAGTCATCGCCCTTATGATACTGGGTTTTTGTTTGGTAATGAGGACGCCAAAATCCATGCTGCTGATACACATTACATTCGGACCCACGATTTTGTCGGGTTTGTGCGTGAGGATGAAGAAGGATTGTGGGTTGAGGGGCGGAATAGGTTTTTGCTTGGCGATGAAATTGAATTGATTGGTCCACAGATGCGGCAACAGAAGTTTAAGGTTGATGAAATATTATCGTTGCGGGGAGAATCTTTGCCTGCTGGGCAACCTAATTCGCAATTGCGTATCGCTCTTCCAGATTGGGCTGCAGCCGGGGATATGTTGCGGTTGAAACTGGGATGAGTGGGTGAGTCTAGTTAGTTTGACACATCTCAACAAAGCGATTACCACTATCGGTAGTTAAACGAAATCGACCACTAATACCATTGTGGGTTAAAAATGGGCGGAGCCTACTAGCTGGAAAGCTGAGACGCTTACCACATTCAGATATTACCCGTACCGACCGAGCAGTCCCCTGATAATAGCGCAGGAAATCTTGTTGGTTGATATGCAGACTAAAATAAAAGTGTTGTTTTCGGGCTATCATCATCGTTTTTGTTTGGTTGTGCCAAAAGGTTATAAATTATGTTGCTATACAAAGTTGTAGAAACCAGTCAAGTGGACGATTTAAGTCTAGAAAAAATTCTCAATACTTGGACTGCTGAGGGCTGGCAGTTGGAAAATATCCATTTTGCTACGCGTGAAGCGAGTCGCCGCCCAGCTATGGCTTTTGTAACTTTCAGCCGTGATGAAGCGGAGTAGAAACTGGACAGCCAAATATATTTGACCGTCCAGATCAAGCCATTTTTTAGTAAATCAAGCCACCTTTTTTTCGCGCTTTACGCAAGGTTTTATTGGCAATGTACCTAGCTTTGTCGGCACCATTTGCCAGGATTTTGCGTAAGCCATCTTTATCGGCTAAAATCTCTTGGCGTTTTTCTGTATACGGCGCAAAGAAGTCTCTAGCGGTTTCAAACAGCTCTTGCTTTACATCACCGTAACGCAGCCCTGGGGTTAAGTATCGCTGCCGTAGATCTTCTATCTCTTGCGGGTTGAGGAAGAGGCGGTAGATCTGAAAGATATTACAATTATCAGGGTCTTTAGCTTCTTCAACCGGAGTTGGGTCGGTGACAATACGCATAATTTGTTTGCGTAGGGGTTTTTCTTCTAAAAACAAGTCGATGGTATTGCCATAACTCTTGCTCATTTTGCGGCCATCTAGACCGGGGACGGTGGCAACATCGTCATCAATTTCTGGCTCTGGCAAAGTAAAAACATCACCATATTCGTTGTTGTATTTGATTGCAATATCGCGTGCCACCTCTAGGTGCTGCTTTTGATCTTTACCTACCGGTACCCGTTCACTTTGAAATAAGAGGATATCTGCCGCCATCAATACGGGATAGGCGAATAGCCCGTGATTAGGTTTGATCCCCTGGGTCACTTTATCTTTATAGCTGTGGCAACGTTCCAGTAATCCCATCGGGGTGAAATTTGACAGCATCCAAGTTAGCTCTTGCACCTCTGGAACATCGGACTGTACCCAAAAAGTACTTTTCTCTGGATCGAGCCCCAATGCCAAAAAATTGGCTGCTGCTTCTAGAGTTCCTTTGGCGAGAGCTTTGCCGTCAGATAGACTCGTCATGGCGTGATAATTGGCAATAAAGCAGAACAGATCTTCTTGTTCTTGATGATTGATCATTTTTTGCATCATGCCAAAAAAATTGCCAAAATGTAGGGACCCGGATGGTTGAATGCCTGATAAAACGCGCATGTCTTTTAACTCCAAAATGCTATGGTAGCAGTACTTAAGTGTTTACACGTGGTGTCAGTGTAAGTGACTTTATTCGTAAAGCTGGGACTACCCGTTTGCGGCGTAGTCCCAGCTTTGTCGATAACAATTTTACTTGCGGTGCAAATACTAATCTTGCTTTTGCTGATCACTCATCATGGTAGCAAATTGCAGCAATTGCTGCAGATCCATGCCACTCTCTTTGAGAATACCGAGCAATACTGGAAGCAGTTGCATCATGAATCCCGGCTCTTTAATTACTGTTTTTGTTAGATCGGGTAGAGTCTCAAGGATAAAGGCTTTTTTTTCTTCGGTGGAAAGGCCAAGTAGAGCCGCTTTAATCTCTTCGGGGTTCATTTGTTGCTCCTGTATCTATGAATAAAATATATGTTAATAACGTTAAGTTGCTGCAGATTTCTCTAGCTTAAGGTTTCTATTTAAACGCTAGCGCAAAAACTTCTGCATATTCTTTGACAAAATGGACTTCAATCCCTTCACGGAGATAGTCGTCCAGATCTTCGTAATCACTTTTGTTTTCGTGCGGGAAGATCAAAGTGTTTAGTCCTGCTCGCCTGGAGGCAATTGTTTTCTCTTTTACTCCACCGATTGGCAGCACGCTACCTGTTAATGAAAGTTCGCCCGTCATTCCCAGTTTGCGCCGGACCGGTTTGTTCATAATCATCGATAGTAGGGCCGTGGTCATAGTTACCCCTGCCGATGGTCCATCTTTTGGTGTCGCCCCTGCAGGAACGTGCAGGTGGATAAAATGGCTATCAAAATAATCTTCTGGAATTTTATAGGTATCGAGGTGCCCCATAACATATGAATATGCAATTTCAGAGCTTTCGACCATCACTTTGCCAAGTTGACCGGTTTGTTTGAAGCCTTTGCTTTTACTTTTCATAGCTGTGGCTTCTATTTGTAAGGTTGCTCCACCCATTCGTGTCCAAGCTAGTCCAGTTACAACACCTGGGACATTTTTAAGTAACTCTTCCTCGGCAAATACCGGTTTTCCCAAATATTTCTCAATGTCATGTTTTGTTACACGAACTTTTTCTTCCCGCCCCTCGGCAAATTCCATTGCCGCCTTACGCATAATTTTTTTGATTTTGTTTTCTAGTCCACGGACTCCAGCTTCTCTGGCATAGCGCTCAACAATGGCAGCAACGGCAGCTTTATTGATGCTAACTTGATCCTTGGTCATGCCGTGACTTTTTAACGCTTTTGGAATCAAAAAGCGTCGAGCTATTTCTAGCTTTTCTTCCAGAATATAACCGGATAACCGGATAACCTCCATCCGGTCTAATAGTGGTGCCGGAATGGTATCCATCTGGTTGGCGGTAGCAATAAACATAACATTGGAGAGGTCAAATGGAACGTCTAGGTAATGGTCTCTAAATGTACCATTTTGCTCTGGGTCAAGAACTTCGAGGAGTGCTGACGCTGGATCGCCTTGAAATGATGCCCCAATTTTGTCAATTTCGTCGAGCATTAATACCGGATTAGCGGTTCCGGCACTCTTCATCGCTTGAATAGCTTTTCCCGGCATCGCCCCTATATAGGTGCGGCGGTGTCCTTTAATCTCGGCTTCATCACGCATGCCACCGACCGAAAAGCGGTAAAATTTACGCTTTAAAGTGCCCGCAATACTTTTGCCGATTGAAGTTTTACCAACCCCTGGAG